>JAILDJ010000136.1 GCA_024689505.1 Clostridiales bacterium | reverse complement strand
ACACTTCTTCCTTCACGCGGCATCGCTGCATCAGGGTTTCCCCCATTGTGCAATATTCCCCACTGCTGCCTCCCGTAGGAGTTTGGGCCGTGTCTCAGTCCCAATGTGGCCGTCCATCCTCTCAGACCGGCTACTGATCGTTGCCTTGGTAGGCCGTTACCCCACCAACCAGCTAATCAGACGCGGGCCCATCCTGGACCGTCTCGGCTTTTCCCACAGAACCATGCGGTCCCGTGAGCTTATGCGGTATTAGCGTACATTTCTATACGTTATCCCCCTGTCCAGGGTAGGTTACCCACGCGTTACGCACCCGTCCGCCACTAAGTCTTACTTCCGTTTGTCCGAAAACTCCCTTCCGTAAGCTTCGTTCGACTTGCATGTGTTAAGCGTGCCGCCAGCGTTCATCCTGAGCCAGGATCAAACTCTCGTTAAAATGTTGCTTCCCTTCCCCTACTCCTGTAAGAACTGCTTGCAGTTCTTACTGCGTAAGCGAAGCGTCGCATTTCCTTGAATTACTAAAGTTTTCAAGTTCATTGACGTTGGTATGTATCTTGTACTTACCTGTCTAAAACACTGCTCTTCGCCTTCTGCCCGCATCAACTCTTTGAGTTGTTGCTGACCTGAGCGAAGCTCAGCGTCATTGACTCTTGATGTTACACTGTTCGATTTTCAATGTTCGTTTTTTGCCTGCTTTTCGCAGCAAGCAAAAGTTATTATACTACACCGGCATCTGGTTGTCAACAAAAACTTTTAGTTTTTTTAAAAATTTTCCTGATCCAAATTTGCCTGCCAAAAGGCTGGTGCAGACCCTCTTTTTTCGAGTGGGTGATGATAATATTATCAAAAAGAAAAACCCTTGTCAACCGCTAAATAAGCGGTTTTCAAGGATTTTTGCGATTTATTTTTCCGCTGTGATACAATGTTACGATGGCCTGTTTCCCGTTCGTATTTTCGTGCGATTCAAGAGTAAAAAGCGCAAAATCGTATGGTCAGGCAGCTGCTTTTTGACGATTTTTTCGGATGTGAAAAATGTAATAATACGACAATTCCAAAATGCAGCAGGTCATCCATCCGACGGGATATCCGAAGCCCACCAGCAGCGCTGTGTTTGCTATATAATGTGTCACCACGAACAGATAGATCTGCCGGATCGCCACGAAGGACGACAGCATGATGATCATCGGCCCTCGTGAGTCGCCACGGCCGCGCAGGGCTCCCGCCAGGACATGGTTCACGCAATTGGCCAGCAGAAAGATCGTATTGGCGCGTATGAACATGATACCGAATCGAACGACGGCGTCATCCTTCGAGAACAGGCCGATGGCAGGTCCGGCGAAAATGTAGATCACCAGCGCTATAGCACCGGTCACCCCGAGCGACAGCAGGATCGTCATCTTCGTACCCTGATCCGCCCGCTTGATCTGCTTCGCTCCGATGTTCTGGCTGACGAAGGTGGTCGCCGCAAGGGCGAAGCTCTGCAGCGGCAGCATGATGAAGGAATCCAGTTTGTTGTAGCAGCTCCAGCCGGCCATGCAGGCCGAACCGAAGTAGTTGATATAGGACTGGACGAACACGTTGGAGAATGCCGTGATGACCGACTGGATCCCCGCCGGCAGTCCCAGCGAGAAGATCCTGCGCAGCAGACTTCCATCGATGCTCAAGTCTTTCCAGACCAACTGATAGATGTCCCTGGTCCGGGTCAGCAGAAGCAGCGTCAGCACGGCCGAGACCGCTTGGGAGATGATCGTGGCATATGCCACACCGGCGATACCCAGATGGAAGACGATGACGAACAGCAGGTCCAGGATGATGTTCAGCACACTGGTCAGCACCAGGAAATACAGCGGCCGCGTGGTGTCGCCCACCGCACGCAGGATCCCGCTGCCCATGTTATAGATCAAAAGGCCGGACAGACCGAAGAAATAGATGCGCAGATACGTGGTGGCATCCTCGAACACGTCCTCCGGGACGGACATGAAATGCAGCATGGGTTTGACGCCCAGCACACCAATGCCGGTGAACGCGAAGCAGAAGATGAACGTCACTGCCATGGTAGTCTCCACCGCGCGGTGCAGATTCTCCATATCGCGCGCGCCGAAATACTGGCCTATGACCACGCAGGCACCAACCGAAAAACCATTGAAAAAGAAGACCAGCATGTTGACGATCATCGTGGTCGATCCCACCGCGGCCAACGCCTGCGTGCCCACGAAATTGCCCACCACGATGGAGTCCACCGTATTATAGGCCATCTGGAAGACGTTGCCGAGCATCAAAGGTATGGAAAACAGCAGGATCTGCTTGATGATCGGGCCGCTCGTCATCTGACGGGTCGTAGTTTTTTTACCTCCGGGCATGAGTCTGTATCCTCTTTTCTTGTATGACTGTTTCTATTCTATCACGGATCTATTTTCCGTACAACTTGTTTTGACACCCGCAGCCATGTGTTTTATAATAGGAACAAGATCAATCATACGGAGGTATCTTGTATGTTCTTTACAGTCGAAAAATTCCAGCGGCGGGCAGAGGAGATGGCCGTACGCCGCTATGTGGATATGGTCTCCATCGCGCCGATGACCTCTATGGAGGATACGTTGGACCGTGATACGGTGCATACGGAAGCGCCGGCAGTCGTGGAAGGCCCTCTGTTCCAGCAGGGCGATCATTTCGTTGGCCGGGATAAATATCTGTGGTTGGAGAAGACCGTCCGTCTGCCGGAAGCGCGCGACGGGTACGAAGTCGTCGGCCGGTTCGATTTCGGCAAGACCGGCGGCGGTTTCAACAGTGCGTTTGAATCCTTATTGTACGTCGACGGCGCGCGCTATCAGGGCGTAGACACCTTCCATAATGACGTGGTCTTCCAGGATCTGGCCGGTCAGGAAGCCCGGCTCACGTTCCTGCTGTGGACCGGGTTGGAGGGCGGCGGTCCGCACGTTACCTTCTACCATCAGTTCAAACAGGCGGAGATCGGCTATCTGCACAAGTCGGCCGACGAGATGTACTATTTCACCCGCGCCATCGCCGGATCCCTGCCGCTCATGTCACCGGATGATCCCCTGCGGGCCAAGCTGGAGCAGGCTCTGGAAAAGGCATTGCTCGTCATCAATTGGGACCACGACCGCTATCTTGACACCGTGACGGAAGCTTTGTCCGTTCTTATGACCGAGCTGGACAAGATCGAGGCCAAGTCCGATATCACCGCTTACGTCGTGGGACATTCCCACATCGACGTCGCCTGGCTGTGGCGCCTGAAGCACACCCGCGAGAAAGCGCAGCGCACCTTCTCCACCGTGCTGCGTTACATGGAAGAGTTCGATGAATACGTCTTCATGCACTCTTCTCCGCAGGTATACAAGGACATCAAAAACGACGCCCCGGAACTGTTCGAGCGCATCAAGGAACGTGTCGCGGAAGGCCGTTGGGAACCGGAAGGCGGCATGTGGCTGGAAGCCGATTGCAACATCACATCAGGTGAGAGCCTGGTCCGCCAGTTCCAGCACGGCATCCGTTTCTTCCGTCAGGAATTCGGCAAGACCTGCACCTACCTGTGGCTGCCGGACGTTTTCGGCTACAGCTGGGCCCTGCCGCAGATCCTGAAGCTCTCCGGCATCAAGACCTTCGCCACCACCAAGATCAGCTGGAACCAGTTCAACACCATGCCGAACGATGTCTTCCGCTGGCGCGGCATCGACGGCACCGACGTCCTGACCTATTTCATCGATGTGCCCTCCTCCGTGGAAGGCATCGACAAACGCGGTTCGACCTATAATGCAAATATCGATCCGGTCTCCGTGCTGGGCGGTTGGAAGAAGTTCCAGAACAAGGGACTGACCAACTCCTTCCTTATTTCCTATGGCCACGGGGACGGCGGCGGCGGTGTGGATCATGACATGCTCAAGATGCGCCGTGCTATGGACCGCATCCCTGGTCTGCCCAACGTCAAAGCCTCCCGTGCCGGTGCATTCTTCGACAAGCTGCATGAAGACATAGCCCGTGCCGAAGCCGATCCGGTGCAGGAAGTCCCGGTCTGGGACGGCGAACTGTACCTCGAGTACCATCGCGGCACCTATACGTCACAAGGCCATAACAAGAAGAACAACCGCAGATCCGAGTTTGCCCTCTGCAAAGCCGAATGGCTGTCCGCCCTTTCCTTCGTTCTGGGCGGCGGCTGCGATGCAAAGACCTTGTATGACAGTTGGGATACCGTACTGGAACTGCAGTTCCACGATATCATCCCCGGCTCCTCCATCCGTGAAGTCTATGAGGACTGCGACATCATGTACGCGAAGATCCTTTCCGACGCGGAACGCGTGACGAAAGACGCCCTGTCGCATCTGGTCAACACATATGACGGCGCCTATACGGTCTGCAATTTCGGCAGCTTCCCGCGCACCGACCTGGTCTTCGTGCCCGCCGTTTATGGTACGGCTTTCGTCGATGATGCCGGACAGTCGCTGGAGATCCAGGAGACCGAGGGGGGTGCCCTGATCCGGATCGACGTCCCGGCACTCAGCCTCAAGACCTTCTTCTCGGCAGCAGGAGCGCCAACGTTCCAGACTCCCTTCTCCTTCGACGGTTCCGTCGCGGAATCACCGCACTATACCGTACAGTATGACGCACGCGGTTTCCTCTGCCGCATCTACGACAAG
>JAILDJ010000117.1 GCA_024689505.1 Clostridiales bacterium | reverse complement strand
GGAGAACGATCCCCGCGCGCGTCCTCATCACGGAAGCAAGGGGCGATCTGGAAATAGCGGTCGAAACCGGAGGCCATGAGCAGCTGCTTGAACTGCTGCGGCGCCTGCGGCAGGGCGTAGAAACTGCCAGGATGCTTGCGGGACGGGACCAGATAGTCACGCGCACCCTCCGGCGAAGAAGCCGTCAGGATCGGCGTGGTGATCTCCATGAAACCATGATCGATCATGGCGCTGCGCAGCGCGGCAATGACCTGACTGCGCATGATGATATTCTTCTTGACCGCAGGATTGCGCAGGTCCAGATACCGGTATTTTAGGCGGGCGGCTTCGTCCGCATCCTTGGAACGGTTGATCTCAAACGGAAGCTCGCTGTAGATACAGCGGGACAGGACCTTGATCTCCTCAGGTACCACTTCGATCTCGCCGGTGGGGATCTTGTTGTTTTTGCTGCTACGTTCGCGCACCGTACCGGTGACAGAGATCGTCGACTCTTTATTGAGCGGTTTGACGACCGCCATCATCTCCTCACTTTCGATGACGACCTGCGTGATCCCATAGAAATCCCGCAGCACGACGAATGCCAAATTGCTGCCGACTTCACGGATGTTCTCCATCCATCCAACGATCGTTACTTTTTTGCCTGCGTCGGTGAGCCTGAGCTCCCCGCAGGTATGTGTTCTTGATTGGAACATATACAGTCTCCTTTAAATATAATAAGCCCGCCTTCTCCCTTGTATTTTGGGACGAAAGCGGGTCCTTCGTGGTGCCACCCAAATTCGATGCAGACGCATCCTTTTGTTTCCGGCAATCGGGCCGGGCCGCTGCTCCCCCGCTGTCTTCACAAACACTTGCTTAAGGTCGCTCTCAGCACATGCGACCCTCTCTGTACGAGCAGTCTGTCCGCTACTCCTGCGGGATCCCTGCAGATGGCTGTATTATAGCATTTTTATCGTGGGAATGCAACGGGAAGTTGGGGATGTACGTGAGTATATTGTTGCATTTACTTTCCTGATGCATTTTATGTTTCTGTGACAGTAAAGGTCGTTACGCGCGTACTGTGTATTTTCCTCATTTTTAATTTTGAAAGTATTCAAATCTTATATACTACTGTGTGGATTTATATCTCTCGTTACTGAAAGTAGGATAAAGATTGCTTATTACTTTCTGTATATAACTCATTTCAAAGTTGCCCGTAAATTGATGAGGATAGCTACTTTCTAAAGCAAACACTCCTTATCCATCAAGTCATGTGACTTCATGAACTACTTTCAAGTTTTTCCCTTGTATCTACATCAAGTACTCCACCTGAATTGCCTACTTCCTACTTCTTCCCTCAATAATTTTGAAAGTAATTGACTTCACAAATCGGCTCTGTATTCTACACCATCATACGTACACTCTTCATTTTTCGACCTATATTAAAGTATACCACACAAAGGAGGTCTCCCTGTTGTTTCCAACGCCTATTTCACAGCAATTAAAAGATTTAAGTCAGTGGATCGATACAGCAGAGTACTCATTGGCCGATACCCCCACTGGCTCATTGATCCTGAATCAAAGTCATGGTACAGTCCAATACTTGCTTAGAGAGGATTCTTCTTCGAAATACACTCGCTACATTCGAAAAGAAGAAAAGGCTTTGATCTGTACTTTAATCCAAAAAGACTATGATCAGAAGTTTTTGCGGCTTGCTTACAAAATACAAAAGCAGTTAGAATCGTTATATAAACGCCATGCAGAATGCAGTGCATCATATATGTACCGTCCTCTTGGTGCGATTTATGATACACTGCCTCCCGCAAGGAAAGTACACGTGCAACCCTATGTACTTCCTGATGATCTATATATTGAAAAGTGGCTGAACACACCTTATGACAAGCTTTATTTCGATCCGTATCAATCTGAACTCTTAACGGAAAACAATGAACGAGTCAGATCAAAAAGCGAGAAGATCCTTGCTGATAAGTATGCCTTGCTCAATATCCCCTACCTATATGAAAAACCCATCCACCTTTATGATATCGGCACCGTACACACGGATTTCACACTTTTGGACATCAACGAAAGGACGATCGTGCTCCACGAACACTTTGGCATGATGCAAGATGAAGAATACCGCGAAAAGACTTTGCGCAAGATCGAATGCTACCAGCGCTCTGGCTATCTCCCGGGAATCGACTTTCTTATGACATTCGAAGGCGGCGATCATATTCTGAACACTAAGGCTTTTGAAAAAATGATTCGCACGCGTTTCAATATTGAAACTTAAGAATCCTTGCCATACTGGCAAAAAACCTGTATGATAGTATCAAGAACAAAACGGAGGTACACCACTATGAAAAAACTCGGATTCGGTCTGATGCGCTTGCCGCAGCTGGACCCTGCCAACGCCGCCGCTGTTGACGTCGAACAGGTCAAACAGATGGTCGACATGTTTATCGCAAAAGGTTTCACATACTTTGATACAGCTTTGATGTATAACGGCTCCGCCAGCGAAGCCGTCGCCAAGGAAGCTCTGGTCGACCGCTACCCGCGGGATGCCTTCACCTTGGCAACCAAAATGCACTCCGGCTTTTTCAATTCTGCGGAAGAACGGGATGCTTTGTTCGAAGGTCAGCTGAAAAAGACTGGCGTCGAATACTTCGACTATTATCTGCTGCATGGTCTGGAGGCCGATATGCTGGTCAAACACGAGAAGTTCGATAGTTTCAACTGGCTGCTGCAGAAAAAAGCAGAGGGCAAAGTCCTGCACGCGGGCTTCTCCTTCCATGATACCCCGGAACTGCTGGACAAGATCCTGACGGATCATCCGGAGATGGAATTCGTCCAGCTGCAGCTCAACTATCTGGACTGGGAAAGCGAGTGGATCCATTCCCACGCCTGCTATGAAGTCGCCGTCAAACATGGCAAACCGGTCATCGTCATGGAGCCGGTCAAGGGCGGCACGCTGGCCCGCGTTCCCGAAGAGGTCGAAGCGCTCTTCAAAAACTATGATCCTGGCCTTTCCGTCCCCAGCTGGGCGATCCGGTTCGCTGCTTCCCTGGAGAACGTCATGGTCGTGCTGTCGGGCATGTCCAATGTCGCGCAGATGGAGAACAACCTGAGCTACATGGTAGACTTCAAACCTCTGACAGAGGAGGAAAAGGCCATGTGCTTCCAGGCTGCCGACATGATCAACAGCCAGATCGCCATCCCCTGCACCGCCTGCCATTACTGCACGGAAGGATGCCCGATGCATATCGCCATCCCCGAGTACTTCTCTCTGTACAACGAAGATATGCGTGAGCATCTGGAAGAAAAAGGCTGGACCGTCAACTTCTCCAACTACGAAGCGCTGACGAAGGACTTCGGCCGTGCAAACGAGTGCATCGGCTGCGGTCAGTGTGAAGCCGTATGTCCGCAGCACCTGCCGATCATCGAGGATCTGGTCAAGGTCTCCGAGCATTTTGATTGAGCCATGGCCTCCAGTCTGATCCACCTGTCCGCCGCGCGGCGCATCCTGCAGCAGACCCCGATCCCGGACCCGGAACGGTTCCGCCTCGGGGAACTGCTCCCGGACACGGCCAGGGATGTACAGCATTCACCCAAGATCCTGCACTACAAAAAGGTCGATCCCCAAAGTCAAGTCCGCATCTTTGATCTGGCGGCGTTTCGTAAGGAGTTTGGTGATCATCTGGGGGACAGCCTGTATCTGGGCTATTACTGCCACCTGATCCAGGACGCGATCTTTCGCTGGTTCGTATTTTCCTACAAGCACCTGCAGACCACGGTCCCGGCCTGGGATGCGGAGACCGTGCAAAAACTGTATCATGATTATTCCCTGCAGAACCATCCCTTGATCGACCATTACCAGATCACGGTCCCTGAGGCGATCGATCTTTCCGATGAGCCGATTTCACGGATCCGGCCCTTGGACGTGCCGCGGTTTTTGGAAGGTGTCGAGGAATACTTCGTAACGCCGGCACCGGAACCGCCGGAGCCTTATATGTATACTCTGGAGGACACAGAGGAATTCTTAGACATGGCTTGCGAGGCATGTCTGAAGGAGATCCATCATCTGCAGAATGGGGTCGGACAACTGACCGGTCACGAATGGGAATATCAACACTAAAGGAGCCCACCATGCGTACTTACCAGTTTTATGGATGGCAGCAGGCAACTGTGCCTCCTGTTACCGATGCCTATCCCGGCATCCACGACCCAAAGGATCTGTACGATGTCCTTTCCGGCATCTGGTGCGCCGAGACCTGTGCTCCGCGCATGCGCAAGGACTGGACACCGGAGAACAAGACCCTTGGACAGTGCTCCATCACTGCCTTCCT
>JAILDJ010000067.1 GCA_024689505.1 Clostridiales bacterium | reverse complement strand
GTTGGTCCTTTGGAACATCCGTATGCCGCGGATCCTGCTGGCGCTTTTAGCCGGTGCCGGCCTGTCCTTGAGCGGTCTGGCATTCCAGAGCCTTTTCGCGAATCCGCTGGCAACGCCGGATACTTTGGGCGTGGCTTCCGGGTCCAGTTTTGGGGCTGCGCTGGGCCTGCTTCTGGGTTTCCGATGGATCGGCGTGCAAATGTTCGCCGTTGCCATGGGTCTGCTGGCGGTAGGTATGACCTTCCTGGCCGGATCCGGACGGGGCAGAGGGTTGAACACCCTGGTGCTGGCCGGTATCATGATCGGTTCACTGTTTTCAGCGTTGGTATCGTTTGTCAAATTCGTGGCGGACGCGGAGTCGCAGCTGCCCGCGATCACATATTGGCTCATGGGTAGTCTAGACGCGGCCGGATATAAGTCTCTCCTGTATGGAGCTCCGCCGATCCTCCTGGGGATCATCGTGCTGGCACTGCTGCGATGGCGATTGAACGTGCTACCGCTTTCTGATGATGAAGCGGCGTCTTCCGGCGTGCGCATCCGGACCCTCAGGATCATCACCATCCTTATGGCGACCATGATGACGGCTTCCTGCGTCGCCATGTGCGGCCAGGTCGGCTGGGTAGGTCTTTTGATCCCTCACATCTGCCGTATGAAATTCGGCAACAACCATCTGTCACTGGTACCGGCATCGGTCAGCCTCGGTGCGGTCTTCCTGGTCGTGGTCGATACGCTGGCCCGTACGATCACCGCGCAGGAGATCCCCATCTCCGTATTGACCGCGATCATCGGTGCCCCGTTCTTCATCCTGTTGATGCGGCGCAGCGGGGGGTGGCAGTTATGAACATTCGGATAGAAAACGGATCCTTTGCATATAAGGATGGACCGATGCTCCTGAAGCAGATCGATCTGGAAGCGGGAGAAGGCCAGATGATCGCCGTCCTGGGACCGAACGGTGTCGGGAAGACGACGCTGCTTCGGTGCATGCTGGGACTTCTGCCCTGGAAAGAAGGACAGACGATCCTGAACGGGACCGAGATCAAAGAGATCCCCAAACGATCCTTCTGGCAGCAGGTGTCTTACGTGCCCCAGGCAAAAGCAGCGGCTGCCGCATACACGGTGGAAGAAATGCTCCTGCTGGGACGAGCCAGCCACATAGCGCCTTTTGCCGCGCCGACCAAGACGGATCTTGCGATCGTACAGAGCGTCATGGAACGGCTGCATATCACAGCCCTGCGCAGGAAGCGCTGCAACTCCATCAGCGGCGGGGAACTGCAGATGGCGCTGATCGGCCGGGCTTTGGTCGCCGGCGCCGGGATCCTGGTGCTGGATGAGCCGGAATCCAATCTGGATTTCCGAAACCAGCTGATCGTGCTGGAAACATTGAAGGAACTGGCGCAGGAAGGGCGGACCATCATTTTCAATACCCATTATCCTGCGCATGCATTGCAGCATGCGGACAAGGCATTGCTGCTGAGGGCGGACGGTTCGTCCCGCTTCGGCGCGGTGGAAGAGGTCATCACCGAGGACACGATCCGCGAGGCGTTCGGCGTGCACAGTGTGATCCGGACCATCGAATCTGAACGCGGGATCGTGCGGGACGTGGTGCCCGTCGCCCTGCAGGACAAAACAGAAAGTTGAGTTATATATGATCAAGATCGCGATCTATGGTAAAGGCGGGATCGGGAAATCGACGACAGTCTCCAATCTCGCGGCAGCCCTGGCAGACCGGGGCTATAAGGTCATGCAGATCGGTTGTGATCCCAAGGCGGATTCCACCAGCATGCTGCGTGGCACGGAACCGATGCGGACGGTCCTGGACCTGGTCCGTGAGAAGAAAGATGATTTTACACTGGAAGATATGGTGCGCGTCGGATACGGCGGAGTGATCTGCGTGGAAGCAGGCGGACCTTCTCCGGGATTAGGATGTGCAGGCCGCGGCATCATCGCGGCGCTGGAAAAGCTGAAGGAAAAAGGCGCCTACGAGAAGTACCAGCCGGACATCGTTTTCTACGATGTGTTGGGTGATGTGGTATGCGGCGGTTTTTCCATGCCGATGCGCGGCGGTTATGCGGATAAGGTCTTCGTGATCACTTCCGGGGAGAACATGGCGATCCATGCGGCTGCCAACATCGCGATGGCAGTGGAGAATTTCAAAGGCCGCGGATACGCGAGCCTGGGCGGTATCATCCTGAACCGCCGCAACGTGAAGAATGAAGAAGAAAAAGTGCAGGAACTGGCCGAGGACATCCAGTCCCGTATCATCGGCAGCCTGAGCCGCAGTGAGACGGTGCAGGAGGCGGAAGAAGAGGGCAAGACCGTGATCGAGGCTTTCCCGGACAGCGCCATGGCGGAGGAATACCGTGCACTGTCAGATGCCGTCCTTAAGGCTATGGAGGCATGACTTATGCTGAAGGATCTGCATAAAGAGATTTCTCCGGAAGGGGCCGTGGTGCGCATGGCGGATGCCTCTTATCCGGCACCGTTCCGTTCCGGTATCGAGTATTCGGCTCCGGCGCGCGGCGCCTGGAACATCGTGCACACGGGCATGCTGCTTCCGGAAGCGCATCAGATCTTCGTCTGTGCGGCCGGCTGTCTGCGCGGCGTGGTGCTGACAGCAGCGGAAATGAACGCACAGGATCGTTTCTCGACCATCGCGGTGCGTGAGGAAAACGTACTGGAAGGAGATATGGAGGACCTGATCCTGGAAGGCGTCGCGGATATCCTGGACCGACTGCCTGAGCGGCCGCCCGCGGTACTTTTGTACACCAGCTGCATCCATCATTTCATCGGCTGTGACCTGGACCTGGTCTACGACCGCCTCCGAGCGCGCTTCCCGGACGTGGACTTTACAGATTGTTATATGAATCCCATTATGCGCAAGAGCGGTCTTACACCGGATCAATTGATGCGCAGACAGCTCTACAGCCTGATCCGGCCGGGGCAGACGATGGACCCGCATAAGGTCAACGTC
>JAILDJ010000277.1 GCA_024689505.1 Clostridiales bacterium | reverse complement strand
CAAAAGGATGCCGGTTCATTGTTGCCGCAAATGCGCTGAATGACGGAAAAATTCCTTCTGTCATGCTCGAAACGGCGAAAGAGATACAGGGCGTGATGCATTATCAGGTCTATTTCTGGATCGGATATCAGATCATCGACGGCCGCCCGGTCAAGTGTATCCCGGACGGTATGGAGATCCCGGAAATCTTTCCGAAGCTGCTTCTGTATCACAGCACGAAAGAATTCAGTCATCTTGCCAGGATCCTGCCGCAGGTATATGGAGAAGAAAAAAACGGCTGGTAAGGGTCCTGATGCCATCCCGTTCTCCTGTATAAAACGCAAATAAAGAATCCGGCACACACGGAGTGTCCGGGAAGATACCGGACATCCGTCTGATGCCGACCGGAGTACAGCTTGCTCTTGACAGAGAAAAGTAATAGGAAGTAAACTATACAGCATAGTTTTTGTTTTAAATTCATTAAGGAAGGTGAGAAGACTATGAAAAAAATGAAACTCGTTAGTGTTTTGCTGACCTCCGTTTTGGCTGTCTCTGCTCTTGCAACAGTTGTTTCAGCCGAAGAAGATGCCACATTCAAGATCGGCGCGATCGGCCCGATGACCGGCGGCGCAGCGCAGTACGGTCTGGCCGTTGTCAATGCGGCAGAGCTGGCCGTTAAAGAAATCAATGAAAACGGCGGCATGAACGGCTTCCAGGTCGAGTATCAGAAACAGGATGACGAGCATGACGCAGAGAAAGCTGTCAATGCTTACAATGCCCTGAAAGACTGGGGTATGCAGATTCTGGACGGCACCACAACTTCTGCTCCGTGTATCGCGGTTGCGGAAAAGACAGCTGTCGACAACATGTTCCAGATCACACCGTCCGGCTCCGCCGTCGAGTGTGTGGCACATGACAACGTATTCCGTGTCTGCTTCGCGGATCCCGACCAGGGCATCGTTTCCGCGGACTATATGGCGGAAAACGGACTCGGCACCAAGATCGGCGTCATCTATGACAGCTCCGACGTGTATTCTTCCGGTATCGAAGCCAAATTTGTGGAAGAAGCCGCCGCAAAGGGACTGGATGTTTTTGAGCCGCAGGCATTCACAGCCGATTCCAAGACCGATTTCTCCGCCCAGCTTCAGAACATCATGAACGCGGGCTGCGACGTCGTGTTCCTGCCGTTCTACTATACTGAAGCTTCGATCGTCCTGACACAGGCCGACAAGATGGGCTTCGATCCGATCTTCTTCGGCTGCGACGGTCTGGACGGCATCCTGAGCATGGAGAACTTCGACGTGGCTCTGGCGGAAGGCGTTATGATGCTGACTCCGTTCATGCCGACGGCAACCGATGATCTGACCGTCAATTTCGTCAAGAACTATCAGGAAGCATACGGCGAGATCCCGAACCAGTTCGCTGCGGACTCCTATGACGCGATCTATGCCATCAAGGCTGCGATCGAAGATCAGAACGTCACTCCGGACATGTCCGTTTCCGATATCTGCGAAGCTCTGAAGACGGGTATCACGAACATCACGTTTGCGGGCCTGACTTCTGATGAGATCACATGGGCTGCCACCGGCGAACCGACCAAGGCTCCGATGGTTATTGTCATCAACGACGGTGCCTATGTTTCCGTAGAATAAAACAGAATCGAACACACACACGAAAAAGACAGCTCCGGCTGTCTTTTTCTTTACGGAATTTTTATAAAGTGATATACTTAATTATTATTATTCTGACGAGTCTGAGGGGGCAGTACATATGGTGAATTTTATCACGAACCTGATCAACGGCCTCAGCCTGGGCAGTATCTACGCGATCATCGCCATCGGTTATACGATGGTCTACGGGATCGCGAAGATGCTGAACTTTGCCCACGGCGACGTCATCATGATCGGCGGATACCTGTCATTCATGGTCATTACGAACTGGAAGCTGGGCATCCCGCTCGGTATCATCGCCGCAATTGTCGGCTGTATGCTGCTGGGCATGGCTGTAGAACGCATTGCCTACCGGCCGCTCCGCAAAGCGGCGTCACCGCTTGCGATCCTGATCACGGCGATCGGCGTCAGTTATTTTCTGCAGAACTTCGCGCTGCTGGTATTCGGATCCAATCCGATGATCTATACTTCCGTCGTTCCCTTCAACACCGTGGACATAGGACCGTTCCGGATCCCCGGTACGACACTGGTCAGCATCGCTTCCAGCATCGTGCTGGTGTCGCTCCTGCAGCTGTTCATCAACCGGACGAGACGGGGACAGGCCATGCTGGCCTGTGCGCAGGACCGTGACGCCGCGGCGCTGATGGGGATCAGCATCAACAAGACCATTACGCTCACCTTTGCCATCGGTTCCGCCATGGCGGGGATCGCCGGCGTGCTGCTGTGCTCCGCCTATCCGTCCCTGAGCCCGTACACGGGCGCGATGCCCGGCATCAAGGCGTTCGTCGCGGCCGTTTTCGGAGGGATCGGTTCGATCCCGGGCGCCATGATCGGCGGACTGGTCCTCGGCGTCATCGAGATCCTGAGCCGTACCTACATCTCTTCACAGCTGGCTGACGCGATCGTGTTCGGCGTCCTGATCGTTGTTCTGCTCGTCAGGCCGACCGGGCTTCTGGGCAAGAAGATCCAGGAAAAGGTCTGAGGGGAGGTGGCAGATATGAAAAAACAGTTTGCACTTTCCGGAAAAACAGCGCGTAATGATTTTGCCACGTATGCGATGGTGGTAGTCCTGTTTGTCGTCGTGGAAGTCCTGATGCACACCGGTCTCCTGAACAGCCAGATGCAGGGTCTGCTCGTTCCGATCTGTGTGTACTGCACGATGGCCGTGTCTCTGAACCTGGTCGTCGGTATCCTCGGCGAACTGTCCCTCGGGCATGCCGGATTCATGTGCGTGGGAGCGTTCGTCAGCGCGTTTTTCTCCAAATGCACGGTGGAGTCCATGAACACCTTCCCACGTTTTCTGATCGCGATCCTTCTGGGCGCTGTCATAGCGGGTGTGTTTGGCTTCCTGATCGGCATACCGGCCCTGCGTCTGAACGGGGACTATCTGGCGATCGTGACGCTGGCGTTCGGCGAGATCGTCAAGAACATCGTCAACGCCCTGTACATCGGACAGGACGCGAACGGCTTCCACGTGTCGCTGAACAACGCGGCCAACATGGGACTGGACACGGAGACCGGGAAGATCATCATCAACGGCCCGCAGGGGATCACGGGTACACCATACGATTCAAACTTTGAGGTCGGATTCATCATCCTGCTGATAGCGCTGATCATCGTACTGAACCTGGTCAATTCCCGGGACGGCCGCGCGATCATGTCCATCCGCGACAATCACATCGCGGCCCGTTCGGTGGGCGTCAACATCACCAAATACAAACTGACGGCGTTTGTCATCTCGGCGGCGATCGCCGGCGCGGCCGGCGCCCTGTACGCGCACAACCTGGCCACGCTGCAGGCGACGTCCGCGCGGTTCGGATACAACATGTCGATCATGTTCCTGGTCTTCGTGGTGCTTGGCGGGATCGGCAGCATGCGCGGCTCGATCATCGCGGCGATCATCCTGACGCTGCTTCCCGAGATCCTTCGCTTCATGTCCAACTATCGTATGCTGATCTACTCGATCGTGCTGATCGTGATCATGCTGATCAGCTGGAGTCCGAAATCCCGTGCCTGGATGGAAAAACACAAACTGAACCGGTTCCTGCTGCATAAAAAATCCAGAGAAAAGGAGGGCGAATAAATGGCACTCCTCGATGTACAGCATCTTTCTATTTCTTTTGGCGGCCTGCGTGCCGTGGACGATTTTAACGTTGCGATCGAAAAAGGCGAACTGTACGGCCTGATCGGGCCGAACGGCGCCGGCAAGACAACCGTTTTCAACCTGCTGACGGGAGAGTACAAGCCTAATGAAGGGATTGTAAAACTGGACGGGCAGGACATCACCGGCAGACCGACGATCGAAGTCAGCAAAGCCGGGATCGCCAGGACCTTCCAGAACATCCGGCTGTTCAAGAAGCTGACGGTTCTGGATAATGTCAAGATCGGCCTGCACAATCAGTATAAGCATTCCACTGCGGCATCCATGCTGCGGCTTCCGAGTCATTTTGTCACGGAAAAGAAAATGAACGAACGGGCAATGGAACTGCTGGAGGTTCTGGGACTGGACGGCGATGCACTGACGCTTTCTGCCAACCTTCCCTACGGCAAGCAGAGAAAACTGGAAATTGCGCGCGCCATGGCGACAAATCCCAAACTGCTGCTGCTGGATGAGCCTGCGGCAGGCATGAATCCGAACGAGACACAGGAACTGATGCGGGATATCCGGTTTATCCGGGATCATTTCGATATGACGATCCTGCTGATCGAACACGATATGAAGCTGGTCAGCGGTATCTGTGAACGGCTGACGGTTCTGAACTTCGGACGGATCCTGACACAGGGAGAAACACAGAGCGTCCTTTCGGACAAAGAAGTTATTAAGGCGTACCTTGGGGAGGATTGACAGATGGGGAAAATGCTGGAAGTAAAAGATCTGCATGTGAATTACGGCGTTATCCCCGCCCTGAAAGGGATCTCCTTTGAGGTCGAAGAGGGGGAGGTCATCGCCCTGATCGGCGCCAACGGTGCAGGAAAGACGACGACGCTGCGTACGATCACGGGACTGATCGAACCGGCAGCGGGATCGATCATACTCAACGGCCAGGATATTACCAAAACACCGGCCGATAAGATCGTGGCCATGGGCATGGCGCATGTACCGGAAGGCCGGCGCGTTTTCCCGGATATGACCGTGTACCAGAACCTGATGCTCGGGGCATTTACAAGAAAAGACCCGGAAGAAAAACAGGCCTCGATCCAGAATGTATACGAACACTTCCCACGGCTGGGCGAGCGTGCCAAACAGCTGGCAGGAAC
>JAILDJ010000212.1 GCA_024689505.1 Clostridiales bacterium | reverse complement strand
CCTGTGTATGAGACCATGCGCACCCTGAACGATGCCGTCAAGGCCGGTAAGATCCGCGCGATCGGCGTGTCCAACTGCTACGCCTGGCAGATCGCCAAGGCCAACGCTTTGGCCGAGAAGGAAGGCTTCGCGAAGATCGTTTCCATCCAGGGTCATTACAACCTGATCCATCGGGAAGAGGAGCGTGACATGCGGCCGTTCTGCCTGGAGGACAACATCGCTATGACGCCCTACAGCGCGCTGGCCGCGGGCCGTCTGTCCCGCCTGCCCGGCGCCGAGACCACCAAGCGCCTGGAACAGGATGCGTACGCGCGCTTCAAATATGACGCCACCGCGGAGCAAGACAACGTGATCATCGGCCGTGTGGCAGAGCTGGCAGAGAAGCGCGGCGTGACCATGACGGAGATCTCGCTGGCGTGGCTGCTGACGAAGGTCACCTCGCCGGTCTGCGGCGCGACGAAAGTACGCCACATCGACGGCCCGGTGCACGCTGTGGACCTGGAGCTCACCGCCGAAGAGATCGCCTGGCTGGAAGAGCCCTACGTGCCGCATGCCCTGGCCGGTGTGATGGCGCAGCGCCCCTGGCAGAAGCAGGCGGAATAAAGTTCTTTGAACTATCGAGTGCGAAGACGATCTTCGCACTCTTTTTTACCTGATAAACCTCCCCTATATCGGTTAATACTGTAGTTTTTATTTCCATACCTGATTTCAGAGAGCGATCTCGGCCGATCAGGTATTTTTTTGACCAAAGAAACTGTTTTTCAAGACTTGTTACCGTATGGAAGAAAGACTATAATGGATATCAGGTAAAGTTTTCTCAAATACGGGCAAATTCTACCTGATCCAGCGAGATCGATCTCAAAAATCAGGTACAGAAAAAAAGATTACCTGATCCAGGAATGAAAGCAGCAAAAATCAGGTAACCACCAAGTGCAATGAAAGAATAACCACCAAGCGCAGTGAAAGGAGCAAACATAATGAAGATCATCGGCGTGGCCTGCAGCGGTCTGGACCGCAGCGTTTCCAGAAAAATGATCGAGGCGTTTTTGAAAGGGGCTGCGGAAGCGGGGCACGAGACAGAGCTGATCCTGATCCATCAGGATCTTCTGGGCTGCACCGGCTGCAAAGGCTGCAAAAACAAGGACTCTTTCTGTGTTCGTCAGGACGTGCTGACACACTATTTTGAAGCGCTGCCGGAGGCGGATGCCGTGGTCTTAGGCTTCGGTATCTACATGGGCTATCCGCAGGGCGAGGCCTGGACATTCATGAACCGTCATTACTGCCTGCATAAGGGCTTCGTGGGCGGCGAGTGCAAGATCCGGCCGGGCAAGAAACTGTTCTGTATGGTAGCGCAAGGCGCGCCGGACAACCCGCAGTATCGTGAAAACTGTGATGCAGTGCTCAGGCCTTTCGATGGCTGGGGGTTCGATCGTCAACCGATCCTGGTCGCCAGCGGCCGTGAGACGGAGGTGAAGATCCAGGAAGCCTATGAGTTGGGAAAAAGAGTTTGAGCGCATGATGGGAGGGATCTGCCAATGAGTACACCTGCCTTCATCTGGGATCTGGACGGGACGCTGCTGGATTCCTATGAAGCCATCGTAGCCAGCGCGTGCAAGACGTTCCGGGAGTTCGGCATCGAAATGGACCCGAAAGAAGTGTATCAAGAGGCCATCAGGACCTCGGTCAACCATCTGATCGATGAAGTGGTGCCGCGGGTCGGACTTCCCTTCGATGTGGTAAAAGCCAGATATTCTGAGATCAACAACGAGGAACGGCTGAATATCACGCTGATCCACAACGCGAAGGAGATCCTGTCCTGGCTGAAAGAGAACGGGGCACGCAACTATGTCTTTACGCACAGAGGGACGTCCACGCAGGAAGTGCTGAAGAATCTGGATATCTTCGACTATTTCGAGGACATCATCACCGGAAGAGATGGTTTTGCAAGAAAACCGGACCCGGAGGCGATCGATCATCTGGTGGAAAAACATGGTCTGGACCGGAGTCATACATAT
>JAILDJ010000201.1 GCA_024689505.1 Clostridiales bacterium | reverse complement strand
ATGGGCGTCTCTCCGGCTTCAATATGTCCGCCCTGTGTTTCCCAGGTTTGTTTCTTCTTCTGCCTGCTCAGGATGATCTTGTCCTTGTAAAATGAGCATATGACAACGTAAATATAATCACCTAATGAATTCAGCGGATGGACTGTACACTGAAGGTCTCGTCCGCTGGATCTGGCTCTTTGTTTTTCCATTTCTCCTAACATTCGTTTCAGATGATCAACACCGTATCATTCTATGATTTCTATTCCCAGCATTCTGCTGATATACTCCAACAACGGTTTGTCTTCGCAATACAGATAACAACCTTTCTGCCCTCTGGACATCAGCGTTTTATAAGTATTGCGGATCAGTCGATCTGCTAGTGTCTTGTCTTTACATGTTCGAATACCGGAGGATTTATCACTTTTTGCCTCTTTTGAAGGATCTGTGATCACATGGCCATTCTCATAGCGCAGATCCTGGCCGATGATGATTCCGCAGTAATCAAATTCCAGGCCTTGTGTCGTATGGATGCAGCCGACTTGGTCAAATGAATCCGGCGCGATGGCAAACAATGTGTTTGAAAAGTTCCATTTCGCATGGAAACCATCTTCCAGAACGATATCATATGCATCGCCATTTGGATCGTTTTCTGTGATCCATTCATAGCAGTAGCCGGCGATCATGCGGGATTTATTATTTACCGCGTTTTTCTCTCTCAGTGCTTCTCTCATTTTCACGGGAGAATCAAATAAACGGATCTCATAATCATAATCAAAGTTCACGTTAGCTGTAGAACGGATACCCAACAGGTTGTCAAGGAAATTCAGGTACCCATCGCTCCCATTGCACCGGAACTGGGAGGTCAGATTCAGATCATCCCCTTCATATACCTTGATCCCGTAATAATCAGCCCATTTATGGATCTCTTCTTTGCTACCGATATCCTTTGTTGTGATCCTTTGATCTTCATCTATGAAGAAGACAGTGACCCGACCGGCATTGATCAGCTCCTTGACCTGGTTTTCCCCATGGAAGATCTGCGACTTTTTCTTAAGGCGATGCGCCTCGTCTATGATGATGCAGTCCAACAGATTTGCCGGTGCGTTCCAAAAAGAATCAGATGATTTGAACAGGCTTTTGATATACGCGAGTTTATACTTTTCCCTCCGCAGTTTCTCAAAATAGACGTTGCGCGGAGCTGCATTCTTCGTCACATAGTTTGCACTGTAGCCTTTAGATATCAAGTCGCATAAGAGTTGGATCGCGACGACGGATTTGCCGGTACCTGGACCTCCGGATACGATCACAATGCTCTTTTCGGCCCCTTTTACCGGATCATTCGCCAAGCGGACAGCCCTTTCCACGAGCTTTTTTACGGTTTCAAAGGCTACTTTCTGCTCATCGATCAGGTAAAACTCTTGGTTCCCTTTGATCATGGAAACCAATGAATCTTGCAGCGCCTTGGCCGGTTTAAGCTTTCCATGATCGATCTTCATTAGCAGATCGATACCGTCTTTCTGCTTGATAAACGTTTTTATGAAAGTACGAAGCTTGATCACATCTTCTTGCAGAAAAACAGGAGCTGCTGAAACTGCTTCCCGGTATAAGTCGTTGTCTATATGAGAACGGTTTATTTCTCTGTAATTATGCAGATAAGCGCAGGGTCTCAGACGAATACTGTTCCGATATACATCTTCATTGAAGTTTTCGATGATCTTGGCATAACTGTAGGCCTGATAGCTTGGATGACAGACCGCCCTGTTAGCTCCGCCCGTAAATGCCGTGACCACATCCGGCCGGGACGTTATACCGCTGTCTTCCCATTGTTTAAGCTCAACAACTACCACATTCTCCGATTCGTTCGCATCTTTTCCGGCAATCAAAAAATCCACACGTTTAGATGTCAACGGAATCTGATATTCAATGGCAAGGGATACATCTTCAGGAATCTCATCGTCATCCAGGACGTTTCTCATATACATGAGTGAATTGCTCCAGGAACGGTATTCAGCATCGTTATTGTGGTGTATACCGTGTTGCTCAAATGCGCTCTCTACCTTTGAAGCGATACTCCCCATGCGGATATCATTGATGAATCCTCCCCTTGTGTTCTCATAAATGATCATATCTTAAATTCCCCATAATGTGATATATGTTAAGTTATTTTGACACCGATCCATATTCTTGTATTAGTATACCATAAAACATACAAGTAACAAGATTTTCGTTATTCTCCATGACACAATCTTTATGCTTTGCCCAACTAAACAGTGCTTCCCCAATTATACCCCCAGTACAATTGCATTTCCCCACATATGTGTTATAATGACCTCATCACCATAGAAAGGACCAGGTTGCAATGATTTTCAGAAACTTCCCATTGTACAAACTCGAAAGTGTACTGGAATCCCTGCGGGAGCGCACGGGATCAGTTTCGCGTGGGTACGATCGAGAAGGCTCATATCATTGCGGCATACTATAATTCTTTTTAGAAGTTATATTCGCTTTTCTTTTGGCCTATCGTGGAGCCCCGCGATAGGCTTTTTCTTTGTCCGAAAATATACTCTGAGCAGAAAGGAGGTCCTTGCTAATGCCCATCATAGATATGGTCGCCACCGGCGCGAATATAAAGAAAATGAGGATAGCGGCCGGGATGACCATCGCCGACATTACCGATGCCTGCGGGATCACTGCTGGCGCGGTATGCAAGTGGCAGCGTGGCGATGCTATGCCCACGATCGATAACTTTATTATATTGGCAGCGATCTGGCACACCAAGATCGATGATATCATCATTACCGCAGTGAACTGATCCGAA
>JAILDJ010000187.1 GCA_024689505.1 Clostridiales bacterium | reverse complement strand
TTGGAATCCCCGCCGATGAAGATGCGGTCCGTATCGATCGCGCCGGCATACTGGGCGATGAACTCATCGATCACAGCCTTCAGGGCTTTGGTATACATGGATTTGCCGGAATTGCCATACTGATGGCTTCCATCGTCCATCCACATGGTCGGGCACTGCGGGGCAAGCACGAAAGCACCGCCGAATTTCTTCTGGACCCAATCCTCCGTCAGCTCAGTGACCTTGTTGCCGGAATAGGCGATCGCGATATCGTCACCGCCTTCACCGGCACCGTGCAGCCAGACGATCAGCGGACGTTTGCCCTCCTGCATCTTCGGCACGAAATATCCATAGCCCAGCGGCTGTTTCTTGTAGGAGGACACCGCATGGTGGAAACGCTCCCGTTTCGGGTTGCGGATGCCCGCCAGCTGATCGAACACCAGGCCCTTCAGCAGGTCGTCGCCCGTGCCGATCTCACCGATCTGGGTGATGGTGTAATTGCAGACGACGTACTTATTGAAACCGTTCATGCTCGTTACATCAGAGGCGATGGCAGAAGAGCATTTATAGATCGGTCCGTAGGGCATCTCCAGGGCGACATAATCCCCCTCTGGCGCTGCATTTCCCTCAAGATCACAGGGATATGCCTGGCTGACCGGACGATACCCGCGGCTGGGCAGCAGCTGATCTCTGTGCATGAAATCCAGTGGCAGCAGGACCGGGCGGCCCATCTTGTCCACGATGTCTACGAACACACTGAACTGTTCCGGGCAGATCTCCTCTTGGCTGACTTTACGGGGCATGGCCAGCACGACTTTGGTCACATACGGGCCGAAATCTGTCACATCGATATTTTGATAGTAAATTGACATACACGCACCTCCTTTATTCTATCTCAAATTGTACCGTCTCTTTCCTATGGATGCAAGCGTTTTTTCCTCGGATTGCGCTTTCCTTGCGTCTGTGCTACAATGGCCGCAAAAGGAGGCTTCCGATCATGACGCATCGACCCAATATCCTCTTGATCCTCTGCGATGAAATGCGCGGTGACTGCCTGGGCATCGCCGGCCATCCGGACGTAAAAACGCCCTGGCTGGACAACCTGGCAGCAACCGGCATTCGATTTTCGCATGCCTACAGTGCCACACCGACCTGCATCCCCGCCCGCGCCGCGATCCACACGGGCATGGCACAGGAACACCATGGCCGCGTCGGTTATCAGGATGGTGTCCGATGGAACTATCCTCATACCATGGCCGGAGCACTGACCGCCGCCGGATATCAGACGGAATGTGTCGGCAAGATGCACGTCCATCCTCTGCGCAACAGTCTCGGCTATCAGCACATCACCCTGCACGACGGATATCTGCACTATTATCGCCGTCCGGATACGCCAGCCTATGAGCAGCAGCGGGACGCGGATGACTACCTCCATTTTCTGCGCAAAGAACTGGGGACAGACATGGACATCACCGACACCGGTATCGACTGCAATTCCTGGCTGACCCGTCCCTGGCCATATGAAGAACGTCTGCATCCGACCCATTGGGTCACGGATGAAAGTCTGGACTTTCTGCGCCGCCGCGACCGCGACAAGCCCTTCTTCCTGACGGTTTCTTACGTGCGGCCCCATGCGCCTTACGATCCGCCGCAGGCCTTTTGGGACATGTATCAAGGAAAGGACCTGACCCTGCCGCCTGTAGGCGACTGGGCGGATACGGTATCCTACCTGACCGAGGGCCGTGTCACCATTTCCTCCACCTCTCCGGCAGATCCGGAGCTTCTGCGTCAGGCCATGGCCGGGTACTACGCGTGCATCACCCACATGGACTACGAGATCGGTCGCCTGTACATGGCGTTGGTGGAGCAGCAATTATTGAACGACACCGTCATCCTCTTCGCCTCCGACCATGGCGAGATGCTGGGCGACCATAATTTCTGCCGCAAGTCCCTGCCGTATGAAGGCAGTGCCCGCGTGCCCATGATCCTGAGTGGTCCCGCTGACTATCTGCAGGGCAGGGCCGGTACTGTCTCCGACCGTCTGGTGGAGCTTAAGGACATCATGCCCACACTGCTGGAAGCTGCCGGGGCTCCCATCCCAGACACCGTCGACGGCACAGGTCTGCTGCATGAAACAGGCCCCGCCTATCTGCACGAGGAACACGTGTATGGCAGCCTTTCGCACCATGCGATCATCACCGCGAACGACAAATATATCTGGTTCTCCCAGACCGGAAGGGAACAATACTTCGACCTCCAGAAGGATCCCAAGGAACTGCACGACGCCGTGGCAGAGGCTCCCGCCCGCGTCGAAGAGCTGCGCCGCCTTCTGATCCGGGAACTGAAAGATCGCGAAGAAGGGTTCGTCCAAAATGAAAAACTGGTCAGCGGACGTCCACTGACCAGCGTACTGCATGTTTGATTTTTAAAGCCCATCCGGGAAACTTGTGCCTGCACCGCGCTCCAGTTCGGGATACCCGTACTTCTCTTTGGCGTCCGCCAG
>JAILDJ010000167.1 GCA_024689505.1 Clostridiales bacterium | reverse complement strand
AGCAGCAGTCCGCATAGAAGAAAAATACACGATGGGATCACAGCCAGAGCCAAAGCTTTGTTCCGGGTTTTCTGTTTTAGATAACGAGCAAATATGATCCAATATGCGGCCAGGAGACAACCGTTCCCGACGAGGTAAAGCATCATCTCAAGGACGCTGGCAAAGCCGAACTTCCAGACCAGCAGAGGAAGCCACATCAGAATGATGCACGCATACCTGCCGATCTGCTCGATGATGTTCATGAATCGACTTGTGCAAAGATTCTTCTCGGCCTTGTTTCGCACCGCGTAAATGATATTTGGTATCATCATCAAAATGACGATGATCGCGCCAAAGACATTGATCCATCCAAACTCCATAAAATCACCTCATTAAGATCCTGATCGTTCCGTCATAGGATCAGTTCCGCACTCGTTTTCCGTGGATCTCACAAACCAGGGCCCTTACGCCGTCATCAGAGATCATTACATTTTCCCATTTGAAGGTGTTCTCGGTGATTTCGGAAAAGATCCAATAGGAGTTTGTATCATCCAGGACCTTTCCGACCAGCCGTTCATCCTCCTTGGTAAAGCGGAGCCGCACCATGCAGTGATCACATGTGTAAACGACGTCGTAACAATTTTCAAAATGATTGAACATGCGCAGAGAAGAGCCATATTCTCCGTCCGGCTGCGGATGCAGCTCTTTGGTCGCCCGGGAAGGAAAAATGAAAATGTCCTGTACACCAGCACCTTCCAGCACTCTCCTGAAGATCCATTCACCTTTCACATGGCGCTTCTGACCGTATGATTCATCATAGTAATCACAATCCCAGTCGCCGAGGAGAGGAGAGAACCAATCATATGCGTCAGGTATTTTGCCGGTCTTCGGCGATAATAGGGCATCAATAAATCGGTCCATGGTTTCTCCTTCCATATATACAATTAACTCGATTTCACGTCAAAGGATTTATTATAGAATAGTATGTCAGACGAGTGCTCCGAGTCTTCCGGCCTCTTTTCCCTTCGCGAGAAATCGATTCACATATTCCAGCAGGTCTTCTGATCCCTTGGGCATCAGGACACCGAATTCCGCATGCGTAAAGGGTTTATCCATGAGCGGGGCAACGAGACGGCTGTCCAGCTTGACATAGTATCCGGCTTCTACGGTCTCTGTGATCATGACATCAGCAGCTCCGGAGGCGATCAAAGCCGGTATTTCCTGATTGTTATCATGGATCATCAGGACCACGTTTGGCAGATTTGTGCGAGCAAATGTTTCATTCAGCCCGCCCGGATTCACAATGACGCGCACATGGGAGCGATCGATCGAATCGAGACTTGTGAAATTGTCTGCATCATTTGCGCGGCAAAGTATCGTTTTTCCGTTTTCCAGGTAACCGTCTGACATCAACGCCAGCTTTTTTCTCTCATCCGTGATCGTAATACCGCAGATCGCCAGGTCAAAGGCTCCGGAAAGTGTATCTTCCATGAGTGTAGGCCAAGATGTTTTGATATACGCTAGATCGACACCAAGACTTGCTGCGAGGTCTTCCGCTAATTCTGCATCGAATCCGGTATAGCGGCCTGATGCAGGATCAAGATACGTCATGGGTTGGTAATCTCCCGTGGTTCCCACTTTCAGGACGCCTCTTGCCCGAATCTCTTCAAGTTTTGTTCTTTTTGACAACAAAGACACTCCTTTCAAAGGTAAGGTCTCCATGTATCATAAGATTTCCTGTAGCGATGCACGGCATTTTCGAACCGCTCATCCGTTTTAGATTTTGCAAAGCAATGGTCGATCAGGCGCTCCATGACGCGACCCATTTTCTCCGCCAGGTCCGGATACTTGCAGAAAATATAAACGCCACCGTCAGTCATGGGTTCAGTTCTACCGGCCATGTTTTCAATGAGCAAAGTCGTATTGGACAGATCGAGATCTTCCATTTTATCCATTTCATCCAGCAACAGGCTGAGATACTTTTCAGCATCACAGTTGTTGCGACTGATGATCTTTAATATATTCCCATGGGATACCCAGATACGGTCGGGCGCAGACAAAAGGCTCCCGAAATAGTCGTCCAGAAGTTCTTCGTCCCATTTTTTCAGGACGTCTTTCCCGATGTCGAGCATCCTGAAACTGTTGTACTTGCGCGGTTCCTCTCTGTCCATATGAAAGGAAAAGCCGTTGTACCTGAAATAGAATTCTTTCGCTTCTTCAAGTGTCATTGCGTGCCTCTTATCTGTGCTTGCTCTGGGGTTCGATATCTTGCAAGTTCAGTTCGAATACGATTGCTCCTTTGATCTATAGCTAAGCGCTTACTCAGCTAGAGAAAGAGTGGTCGCATTCATGACCAATTGTATTATATCATCTGCTATGGCATCGGACAATCGTATTCTCTGCCAGAACAGAAGAGATAGTTATGATCGAACTGCGCAGCATGAAAAAGATCCGATGGAAAATCACCGGATCATTTTTATATTCACAGTTTACAGATGTACAGTCTTTGCATATCGGAGCCGTACGGTCCCTTGCAGGAGCAAGGATCCGGAGGGATCGGCATCCACTTCCAGTATACCGCCCGGCTGCCTGAGCGCGATGTGGACCAGCGTTCCTTTTTCCGCGGCCAACCATGCACCGACGGCGCTGATGCCACTGCCGCAGGCGTTTTCCCAGTAGAGGGAATTGACCGCGGGTACATAGACCAGGGGCGTCAGCCGTTCTTCCAAGGGGTCTACGAACATCAGGCCTAAAGCTTCTGCCTTCAGAAAATCACACCAGGCTACGACTGTCTTTTCCGCTTCTGATCGGGACATAGAGGAGCGCAGGATCACATGGGCGATTCCAAGGAAGAATACGACGGGAAGGGTCTGACCATTTGGAAATGTGATGCTTTGTATAGAGACGGGGCGAGGCATCGCAACGCGGCCGCGCCACAAGCCAGTGCGATCTCGGTCTATTGTAACAGCCAAAGGAGATGGTGCGCCGGATATATCCACGGACACCGTTCCGCCGGTCAGACTGTTCTGCAGGGCATAGTAGACGGCCGCACTCATGGCTGCATTACCGCAGAATTCTCCCCCGGCCATACGCAGCGCGACGCCGGAAGCATCGCATCGTGTAAGGAACCCGACCTGTTCCGCCGATGGTTCCAGTGCCAGCAATCGTTCTGCGACAGCAGGCTGTTCCGCCTCCGGGACAGGGCTCTCGACCAGGATCGTCCTGTTGCCGGACGGATCCATCAGCAAATACCGCAGTTCGCCTGTCATTGGTTGTAATTCCTTAAGAACTGTTTCGTGCGCTCCTGGGTCGGATCGCCAAAGACCTGGTCGGGCGTGCCTTCTTCCACAATGACACCACCGTCCATAAAGATGACATGATTGCTGACTGCCCGAGCGAAGGGCATTTCGTGTGTGACGACGACCATGGTCATCTTTTCAGCCGCGAGCTGGCGGATGACCTTCAGGACTTCGCCGGTCAGTTCCGGATCCAAGGCGCTCGTGGGCTCATCGAAGAACAGGATCGCCGGCTTCATGGCCAGTGCCCGAGCGATCGCAACACGCTGCTGCTGCCCACCGGACAGCTGATAGGGATAAGCATCCGCTCTCTGCGTGAGGTCCATCTTCTTCAGGAGTTCCTCTGCCTCAGCCCGGACCTCGTCCTTCGGACGCTTCTGCACATGGATCGGAGCATCCATGATGTTTTTCAGTACGGAGTAGTGCGGAAACAGATTGAATTGCTGGAACACCAGACCGAAATTCTGTTTCATCTTCCTAAGCTCCGCAGGAGACTTATATTCGGCTATGCCTTGATCGTTCGTTATAGCCGCGGGTTCCCCCAGATATCGGATCTCACCGCCATCGATGCGCTCCAAAAAGGTGGCGCAGCGCAGCAGGGTGCTTTTTCCCGATCCGCTGGGACCTATGATGCTGACCACTTCACCGGAACGGACTTCCAGATCGATATTTTTCAGGACCTGCAGAATGTCAGAAGAAGTGCGGGCCTTAAAGGATTTGCGGATCCCTTTCATTTCCAAAACCATGCGGTCACCCCCCTATCTATAATAACTAAAGGCTTTTTCGATGCGTTCCATGGCGAAAGCGACTGCATAATTCGCGATGAAATAGAACACACCGGCAACGATATACGGGGTAAAGGAAGTCTGGGATGCGGCGATCTGCTTGGCCAGAGCGAACATTTCGTTATACGCCAGGGCGAAGGCCAGGGAAGTGTCCTTGACCAGAGTGATCACTTCATTTGTGATCGATGGAAGGATCCGTTTGATCACCTGCGGCAGTACGATCTTGAAAAATGTCTGCGATCTACTGTAACCCAGCACATCAGCGGCTTCGTATTGCCCATCGGGAATGGATTCGATCCCGCCGCGGTAGATCTCGGCAAAGTAAGCGGCATAGTTCATGGTGAAACCGAGAATGATCGCAGTGAAGCGATAGCCGCGGATCGACCAGCCGAACAGATAATATGGGCCGAAATACCAGGCCAGGAGCTGCAGCATCAAGGGCGTACCGCGCATGATGGCGATATAGATCTTTACGATCCATTGCACCGGCTTGATGCGGGAACGCCTGAGCAGCATGACGACCATACCTAAAGGCATGGAAAACAGTATCGTCAGGACGAATATGGCACAGGTGCGCAGCATGCCCTGCGCCATGGTGGAGAGCATCGTCGAAAAGGCCATAGAAAAACTTCCTCTCTAGCAGATCGATCACTTATCGTTGGCGATCAGATACCCACCGGCGGTCATATCGATAGCGATTGCGTCGATCGCACCTGCTTTAAGATCATTGTACGCGACCGTATAGGTCTCATAGATCTTCAGTTCCTGGAACGTTGCAGCCAGATCGGCCTGGTCTTCCTCCAGCATCGTTGCAGCAGAGGTGTCGATCTGGACACCAACGATCTTCCCATTCAGATCCGCCAGCGTCTTGATGCCGGAATCCGCGGCGACCAGGATGCCCTGCGTGTTGTTGGAATAGGTGATGCCCCAGGTATAGTCGTTCTCACGGCCTTCTTTCGTGAAACCGGACCAGATGCAGTCGCAGCTTCCGGCATTGAGTTCCAGATCCTTGGCTTCCCAGTTGAAAGGAACAGGTTCATAACCCCAGCCAAGATATTCGCAGACCGCCTGGCAAAGCTCTACGTCCAGACCGCCGACGCTGCCGTCATCCTGCAGATAGGAATAGGGGGGATAATCAAGATCGAAGCCATGCTTGAAAGTAAAGCTGCTGTCGCCGGAACCTCTTTCGGGCAGAGAAGCCTCATCGATCCCATCCTTCGTCAGACAAAGATAATCTTTGATGTCCGGATACTTTGCGCCGATCTTTTCATAGGTGCCGTCCAGAACCAGCGCCTGAAGCGCACCGCTGACCGTTTCAGCCAGTTCTTCGTCACCGATACGGAAACCGATGGCATAGGATTCGACGCCAAGGTCTTCTTTCAGGAATACGTACTTACCAGAGCTTTTGCTGCAGGCACACATGGAGACGACGAGAAGCAGCCCCAGGATAACACATAAACATTTCTTCATGATCTGTAAAACCTCCTAACACACAATTGAATCACATGAATGTTAATATGTTACCACTTCATCACGACAAAGTAAAGAAGTAAATAAAAAAGAAGCACGATTTCCGTGCTTCTGATATTCTTTTATGCAGATGTTTATCGATCCAAAAGAGTCTGTATCGTCTGCTCATAGTCGGAATCGATCAGTGCGACCGGTTCGCCTGCGCGTTGGAAGCCTTCAGTGAAAGCTGCGTTGTCTGCCTTCAGCTGCTCCTTCGTACAATCGGCGGCGATCATTCTGGATTCGATGTCCGACTCATGCCCGATGATCTCATCAAAATGGTGCTCTATATACCTTTCACTCATGGCAAGACAGATGAAGCGGATCGATGACAGATATGATTCCTCAAGATCCTGCCTCCAGTCAAAGGGGATATAGCAGCCCTCCACGATCAGATCCTGCCGGTTCTCGATCGCTGTCTTCATCATCTCCCGCACGATCGGCCACAGGTACTCCGTGAGAGCCTCATCGTCTTCAGGCGTCAGATTCGTTTGTCCGCTGCGGATCAGACCCATTTTCAGATGATCTATGGACAGATAGGGATAATTGTATTTTTCGAGCATCCTCTGCGCCAGAAGTGTTTTTCCCGCGTGAGTGGCTCCGGTAATCAATATGATCATAGTCTTTTGACAGTCAACTTTCGCGATTACTTTTTATGCACCAAATGACCGATCAGGTAGCAGACCGCGGCGACGACCATGCCATTGATGGAGGCGATGCCCCAGTGGAGGAGGTTTGCGACCACAGCGCCTGCGACGACACCGCCGACAGCCCACCAGTTTACATCCGTATCCGGTTCGATGGTATCATATTTTGACTTATTCAGGAAGTAGCCGAGCACGAGGATGATGCCGACCGGCGGCAGTGTAGCGTTCAGGATATTCAGCCAGCCGACGAAGTTCCAATAGAGCCAGATAGCCAGAACGGTGCCGATGACGCCGGAGACCAGGACCATGGGCTTCTTGTCTTTGTTGAAAATATTGGCAAGGCCGAGACCCGCGGAATAGAGGGCGTTGTCATTAGTGGTCCAGATGTTCAGACCGAGTACCAGGACCGCGAAATAAAAGAGGTTCAGGTTCAGCATGACTTCGAAGATGTCATTGCCGCCGGCATAGATGGAAGAGACGGCGCCAAAGAAGAACATCAGGGAGTTACCAATGAAGAAGGCAACGACCGTGGTCCATACGCCGTCGCGCGTGTTCTTCGCGAAACGGGCGAAGTTCGGGGTCGCAGTACCGCCGGAGACGAAGGAGCCGATGACCAGACCTGCGCCGCCGATGATGGAGAGGGAGGAACTGCCCTTGGCGAAGTTCTCAATGAAAGTGCCGTCACCGTTCCTGACCGCCAGGATCATGGCGATGGTGCCGAGGATGGCGACCAGCGGCACAGCGATGTAGCTGACGATGGTCAGGGACTTGATGCCGAAATAGGCGGAGGAGGTCATCAGGATACCGGCGACGATGACCAATGCGTAGGTTGCAAAGGTGCTGCCGCCGAGAAGCTCCTTGGCGACCGGGATGGCGAACATGGCGACGCCGACACCGAACCAGCCGATCTGCGTGAAGCTGATCATGGCGGATGAAATGTAGGAACCTTTACGGCCGAAGGCCTTGCGCGCCAACAGATCCATGCTGAAGCCGGTCTTCGAACCGACATAGCCGAGCAGTCCGGTGTAGACCGAAAGGATCAGGCCGCCGATCAGCAAAGCGCCGATGAATCCTCCAAAATCAAGTCCGTCAGAGAGGTTCTGACCGACCCACATGCTGGCTGAGAAGAAAGTGAAGCCCAGCATGATCATGAACATGGTCAGTGTACTGCGTCTTGCGCTCTGTGGGACCGCACTTGCAGCATAATCCGGATCGACATTTTGGGTGTTAGCAGGTTTTTGATTCATGGTGATTCTCCTTATATTGTAAAGCTTTAGTTCACAGAATGTATTTGCGAAGAGCGGAGCGGAATTCGGTAAGGCGCCGCTCGGAGAGGTCCTTCAGATTCATCCCGCTGTCATGCACGTACTGCAGGAAGCGGCATTCTTCTTCATAAAGACCGCGCATCTCTATCTCATCCAGGTCCTGATAGTGGTTGACGGCGAGCCAGTCCTCAAAAGAGATGGGCGTCGGATAGCCAAGCTTATCATGCAGGAAAGCGTCAAAGTCGATCACATCGGCACGATCGCGCATATCCTCCCAGTATTCGGAGACCTCGTGGATATGGTCGAGGATCTCATAGCGGCGCGCGCCGCCATCGTAGATCGTGCACTTCTCGAACAGGGCGTCCCGGGTCTCGAAGGTGCGTCTGCGGTAGTCCGGCGCGATGATGCCGTCCTTCCAGTAGAAATCGACCAGCGGCACCTGGATGCCGGTCATCCCACGATCGTAGTACATATTGAAGACGCCGCCGTAGTAGACACCGATGAAACCTTCGAATTCCGGCCAGAAGGTACGGTACTGCGCGGTCAGCTGCTCCATCAACTCGATGCCGCGGGAGGCGCCGATCGTGAAAAAGATGATGTTGCGCAGTTTGGCGCCGTGCTTGCGGTAATAGGAGGTGACGTAGTCGAGACAGTGCTCGAGCGTCTCGCCGGAGGCCACGATGTCGCCGATGACCAGGGTGGAATCCGGTACCATCGCCAGTTTTGAATACTTGATCTCAAGACCGGCCAGTTCATCATTATGAAAGACGCGTTCGCTGGAAAGGAAGCTGATGTCATGGATCCGGATGCCTTCCCGATAGCAGCTTTCCTCCATAGGATAATTCAGCGCACCGCGCAGGATGGAAAGGATGTTGGCTGAGGTGATTCGATCCTGCTCCTTCAGGTAGCGCATCATACGGGCGGTCGAAGGCAGCAGAGCCTGGTAGACCTCGAATCCCACCACCTCCGGGCTGTTCATCAGCCGGCTCGTGGCCGGATCGGATATGATGTAGTACTCGTTGACATACTGTGGAGCATTCAGCATGTAGCACTTTGTTCCTTCATCCGAAAAAACCTGGGACAAACGGACGTTGTTCCAATCGTTCATAAGGTTCTCCTTTGGAATTGATCGGGGTCCTATACAGAAAAATCCGGCCAATCTCGTGGGATCGGCCGGAAGAGTGCCCTTCACAATACTACAGGAAAATGCCTGCATAGTCAAGAATGAATTTTGGATTTAGATCATTTTCGTTGCAAATGCAACACGGAAATCTTCTGTAAAACCAAGGGAATCATATAAATGCCGGGCCTTCTTGTTGCCGACCACGCACCAAAGACAAGGAGCATCTGACCCGTTTTCCAGCAGGTGGTTCACCAGATACCGGACAAAGTTTTTTCCGAAGCCTTTGCCCTGCTGGCTGATTTTGATGGAAACAGAGCTCAGCTCAGGCCCTTCGAGATGGGCATAGCCAACGATTTCATGATCTGCAATATAGACATAACGATCCTGCAGTGTTTCGGCCCAGAACTTTCTGCTTTTACCACTCGGTTGCTTTGGAACAGAGTCGGGAAAGCATCCGGTTTCCAGACGCATTTTATGAAATGCTTGCGCATACAGAGAAAATGCATCCATATAATCCGCATCTTCATACTGTCGGACCGGCAGTTCGGGGAGAGCAAACCTTTCCCCGTGATACGTCATGCATGCGGATGCGTATTTTGGTGCAAAACCGCATTTTGCCGCGAATTTCCGTGCGGTCTCATCTTCTGTAGAATAAGAAGTGTAGATTTCCTTTGGTTTTGATGACTGGAACTGCTGCTCGGCCAGCATTGCCGCTGCATATCCGTAACCGTGATTCCGATATTCTGCAAAGATGAAAATATACAGATATCCATCGCCTCCGCCATCATAGAGCGTCGCTAAGCCAATGGCTTCATCTTGAAGGAGAATTACGTGGATATCCTCATCATTTTCCGAGACGGCTTTATAAAACTCCGTGTACAATGCGGGATCATCTATTCTCGGAAGATACTTTGACACAGTATCAGTTTTCATAAAGATCATATGAAATGTGCCGCTGTTGATGTTCTCATACGATCTGCTCATGGTTTCTTCTCCAGCACCTGCACGATATGATCGGAAAAGCCCATCAGATCGGGCCTTTCTGCAGTTGCGATCAGATACTGGATCCACTCTTTGTAGGATTCCTCATTCATCGAGTTTACAGATCTGCTCATGATCTGGGAGATGCCATCCTGAGAAAACCGGCAGGCTTTGTCTGCGTTGTTTTCCAGACAGACAGCATCGATCAGTTCATCCACGACCATCATCGTATCCAGAATTCTTGAAGACCCTGTATTATCTGTCACGAGAGCGGTTTCCCTGTCATATCCGATCGTTGTGATCTCTGCTGCGGGGTCCTCGCTCATGAAGATTTCGTGGATCAGTCCTGCATCCTGCAGACAGAAGGCAATGAAAACCACACCGCCGGGCTTTGCAATCCGCAGTGCCTCGGCACAGGCAAGCTTCCGTTCTTCGAAAGCTTTCAAGCTGTATACAGGACCCATGAGAAGAACGATATCATATGCATCGCTGTTCAAGAAAGATAAGTCTTTGGCATTACCCTCAAATACCTTAACTTTGCTGTTCCCGGCAAATAGAGCCTTCATTTCTTCAACATAGCGGGGGGTAAGTTCTACAGCATCCACGGGGTAACCTTCGTCAGCCAGCGCTTTCGTGTAGGTTCCGCCGCCAGCTCCGATATCAGCGATCTTAGCCCCTGGATGAAGAAATTTATGCAGATAGTGCATGGTTACGATGAACTCGGTTTCATTTGCTTTTGTGTACGTCAGGCGATTCCCCTCAGGAAAGCCGGTATATTGTTCGATTACTTTTTTCTCTTGCTCATTCGACATAGTTTGATCCTCATTGTATCATCATTGAAGTGAAAATCCCATGGCCGCGGCAACGGTATGACTTGTGGATTCATCTGTCATCAACCCTAGCAGTTTAAAAGCAACGCCAGGTGCGGTTTCCGGGCAGAAACTGGTTATGATATGATCATCAACGACGATTTCCTGATCAGAAATCACGTTCGCCCCAAAGGAAGCAAGCTGCTTTTGCCTCCGGCCATCTCCCAGATGATAGGTCGTTGCTTTTCTTCCGCGAAGAATGCCGCTGGCTCCGAGGGGTAAAGCCCCGACACAGACAGAGGCGATCCATTTTCCTCTTTCGCTAAACTGACGGATCAGATGCATCAGGCGGTCATTGAAGGCATCTTCATAGAAACCATATTCTTCGAATCCGCCGGGGATGACCAGCGCATCATATGCATCGACGACGATCTCCTCGAAAGTTTGATCTACCGTGATCGGGATGCCAAAAGCCGAGAGTACGGTTTTCTCAAAACCAGCTGTAACGACCTCGATGCTGATGCCGAAATCGTTCTTGGCCCAGCCCATGACATCGATGAAGGGAGCAAACTCCATCATCTCAAATCCTTTACAGCAAAACAATAATATTTTCATGCATACGCCTCTGATCCATAACGTATTTGACACTGGAACCATACTTACGGGAGGACATCGCCTCGTCCGGAACCCTTAAGTTCAAGATACCATAGTGGCTTATTTCCGTCAATGGAGAGGAAGGATTCTCATGTGAAGACTTTTTGAGTTTGGATCATCATCTTGAACAATACCGGCGGGTAGGTATATAATGATCCAAGATCATGAAGACATGATCGATCAGACAGGAATGGAGTAGTAACGAATGCATTTGTCAGGTCCGGTATATTTGATTTTGGCGATCGCTGCCAGTGCTGCGATGACCTTGGTGCTGAAAGCGTTCAAGACAGAAGGAACCAATAGGTACGCAATCATTCTGGGGAATTACGTTACCTGCATCATTATCGGCTTTCTGATCCTTGCAGATAAGACCTCGGTATTGCAGATCGATCCGGAAACGCTTTTATTTGGCGCTTTGGGCGGGGTATTGTTCGTCGTCTCCCTGGTGCTGCTGCAGCGCAGTATCGAAGTCAACGGAGCGATCCTGACCTCCGCGTTCTCCAGAATGGGGCTGGTCGTACCGTTGATCGTCAGTATCGCTTTCCTGGGAGAGAAGCCGCGGCTCATACAGTTTGCAGGCATGCTGATCGTTCTGATCGCCATCTGCATCATCAATGGCAAGAAGGATCAACGGCTGGATGGGATCTCACCCATTCTCTTGATCTGTGTGCTTTTGGCCGGAGGGTTTTCCGACTGCATGGCCAAGATCTTCAACTATTTTGGCATGCAGACGCAGAATGATCTGTATATACTCATGGTCTTTTTCACTGCCGGTGTCCTGACCTTCATCCTGCTTCTGACAGAGTATAAGAAGACGGGAAAGTTTGGAGGGATCAAGGATTTTGTAGCAGGCATCGCAGTCGGCATCCCGAATTATTTCTCGGCCAGCCTTCTGCTGAAAGCATTGGCTGATGTCCCCGCTTTCATTGCCTACACCGTCTTCTCGACAGGTGTTCTATTGCTGATCACAGCCATCAGCTTGATTCTGTTTAAGGAACGATTGAAGAAGACTCAGGCGATCGGGATCGGCCTGATCCTCATAGCGCTGGTCCTGCTGAATATTTGATAGGAATGGAGAAGGAATCATGTTGATCGAATGCCCGGCCAATGTACGACTGCAGAACTATCTGCTGAGTCAAGATATCCATCTTGCCACCTCCTGCGGAGGCAGAGGCAACTGCGCCAAGTGTGCCGTGAAGATCATAAAGGGGACGGTCACGATCCAAACCATGGACCGCATCTGGTTTACCAGGGAACAGCTGGAGGAAGGGTATCGCCTCGGATGCCAGGTGTTCACAAAGGAACCCACGATCGTGGAGATACCGGACAACTGATTTTGCCATTTAAGACTACGAAAAAAGCACCAGGTCATGAAGCAACCTGGTGCTTTTTTGTATTTAGTCTTCTCCGGTCTCCAGCCACCAGCACTGCGCAGGTGTCAGTTGGATCTCAAGCGCGCGTGCGTTGTCGAGCATGTGCGGGAGCGTCGAAGGTGTGACCAGAGGGAAGACGTTGACCGGCTGATGTACCAACCAGGCCAAGGCGATCTGCGGGATCGTGACCCCAAGTTCTTCTCCGAGAGCTTTGGCACGCCGCAGCCGAGCCCTGTTATCCGGACTGTCATATTCGATGATCGGCGCGGGATACAGGCATTTTTCGATCGGCAGGTCTCCGTCAGGTTGGAATCTGCCGGACAGATAGCCGCGGGCAAGGGAAGAGTAAGAAAAAACGGGGAGCTGGTTAGCTGTCAGCCATGCGCGGTAGTCCGCTTGGGCATCACCGGACAAGGCCACGCTTCCGCCCCAGGGATCCTTGATATAGCGCGCCATGGAGAAGGCGGGGCTGACCGCGCTGAAGCCTTCCAGCCCGTGTTTGTCGGCGTATGCCTGGAATTCCAGTACTCTTTGGAACGTCCAGTTGGAACCACCGAATTTGAGAAGCTTGCCTTCTGTTTTCAATTCGTTGAGGACCTCAACGGTTTCATCGACCGGTACGTCGGGATCGTCCCGATGCAGCACGTACAGCTCCACATGATCCGTGCGCAGACGCTCAAGAGACATTTCCAGTTGGGTACGTATCGTCTTGGCATCGATGGTTTCGCCGGGTTCAGATCCACCTTTTTGCCCGGGATTGCACCCTTTATCGAGGATCACGGCTTCTTCACGAAGGTTCCGGCTTTGCAGCCATTCGCCCAGAACGGCTTCGCAGTTCCCGTAGGAGTGCGCGGTGTCAAAGGTCCTGAAACCGGCTTCCCATGCCATATCGTAGATTTTGAACGCCTCTTCCTTGTTCCCCACCACCGCGGGGTAGGGAGCGCCATATACTAAAGTGGACAGAGGCTTGTCGATCCCTTCGATCATTTTGTACTTCATGATTTCAACTCCTTTTGCGATCACGATTTCCCGTACAGCCGTCCCATGGTCATATAAAAGCCTCGGATCTGCTCCAGTATGGCATGGGCAAGGACTTCCTTATCCGTCTTACAGTCTTCGCGGACCCAGTTGGACCAGACCCCGATCATACCGCTGACCAAAAAGCGATAGTGCAGATGGGCATCCTTGGAGGGAAGCAGATCTGACGGACCGTTATGAGCCACTTCATAGAGATGATAGGAAGATTCCATCATGCGTTCTGCCAGGCTGGTCGGAGTTTTGCCGAACATCAGAAGCTTATAGAAATTTTTTTGTTTTTCCGTTGTTTCGCAGACGGTATAGATATAACGATAACCGACCTGATCGAAATCTTCGGAAAGATCCACTTTAGCGATCACGTCGTAAAATAAGGCGTTGTGTGCTTCCGCGACGATGGAATCCAGCAACGCATACAGATCATTATAATGCCGATAAAACGTAGAGCGATTGATCCCGACACGATCACAAAGGTCTGCGACAGAGATCTTCTCGATCGGCCGTTTTTTCAACAAAGACAGAAATTGATCATGGATCGCTTTCTCCGTAGCTTTTTCCCGCGTACTCAAGATCCGGGCTTCAGGCCGTCGGACCAGATCATCGATCTTCATACGTGCACCGCCTTCTCTGATGAATGCAACAATTTATACGATCTGTAGCTTTTTTTAGATATGCAACAGATCAGCAAAATTGTTTCTCGTTTTCTTTCTTTTCATATTATATACTTGAAAAAAAGGGAATGCAACACTCGTTGCAAATTCGGAAAAGGAGCCTACAGTATGGAGTACTTAAAAGGAAGTATCTTTGACAAAGATTCCATGCAGACCAAAGTCAGGACCACGCGTATCACGACGAAGGAACGGTTTCTGGGTCATATTCTTGGCCCGGGTTTCGTCTATATGTATTACTGTGTGATCTTAGGCTTAAGAGAATTGTTCTACATGGATGTTGTCCGCATCAACGAAGTGTATCACAACCATTATACCTACCTCATCCTGACGACAGTCACGACGATCGTCGGTATGGCGACGGGATTCTTTATCAATCATATGACAGAGAAGACCGTTTGCCGGGCGGGTCGATTCCGCCCCTATGTCCTGATCGGCATCTGGATCATGGCGATCTCAGGATTCTTCATGTTCTGGGCGCCTTTCAAGAGCGGAACGACGGCCTTCCTGATCTGGCTGTACATCACCAACATCATCTATAATTGTGTCGGACTGCCGATGTACAACCTCAGGGCCAATATGGTCAGTGTTACCAGCCGTAATGTATTGGAACGCAACAATGTCACCACACTGCGCAGCGCGATCACTGTCATGATCGCCGGTTTGGTGGTCAGTTTAGGTATCGTCGGAACACTGTATCCCGCGGTCCTGCAAAAGGATCTGACGGGTACGAGCTGGCGCGTCACTGTAGCTGCAACAGCAGTCGTTGCCATCATCTTTTCCATCGTGGAGTACTTTTGGACCCGGGAACGTGTTACGGAGGAGAACCAGAAAGTCCTTGCGGATGAGACCGGAGATGCGACCATCAAGGTTCCTTTCATGCAGCAGGTCAAAAATCTGCTGACCAATAAGTATTTCCTGTTGGCGACCTGCGTTGCCATCGGCATGGTCTTCTATGATTATCTGCAGGGCGGGAACGCGCGCGTCAACATGATCACCTACATTTTAGGGGGCAATGAAGAAAATGGCATGCAGTTCACCTATCTGTTGGCGAGCATGCAGCCCATGGCGATCGGCGCCATCGTCGTGCCGATCCTGGCGAAAAAGTACAGTGCCCGCAGGATCCTGCAGATCTCATCAGTGATCACAGTCATCGGTGTTTGTGTGGCACTGATCGATCCTTATAGTTTTATTGTTGCCGTAGCGGGCGGTTTCATCTTTGCGGCCGGTATTTTCGCGGTCACCAACATGAGCGGTATCTTCATGCAGCAGGCCTCCGATATGATCGAGTATAAGCACGGGTACCGTCCGGAAGGAACGTTGGCGGCAGGCGTCATCGCGACGATCTACACCACTTTGTTGACACCTCTGAATGCGGTGTATGAAACGGGTTTGAGCATGAATGGATATGTGGCAGGTGCCATGACCCAGAACGCGGCGGTCCAGAAGTGGATCCTGTTTGCTTATTACGGAGCCTATGCGATCTTTGCCATCATCGTGTTCATCGTTTGTATTTTCTTCGATGCTGAGAAGAAACTGCCGGAAGTCCATAAGGAACTCGAGGACCGTGCGCGTAAAGCAGCGGAGGACCGAGGTGAAGTCTATCATACGCCGGAGGAGATGGATCAGATCGAGCGTGCGCAGGCAGCTAAAGATCTGGAGGAGAGCCGCATCGCTGACTTGAAGGAAAAATGCGCGAAGAAGGGTTTGGATTTTGAAACTGAAAACAAGAAGTATCTGGATACTGTGCAGGCAAAACGCATGAAGGCAGAAGCCAAAGCTGCCAGAAAAAGAAAGGGTTGATCGTTATGCCGAAATATACGAATGCAAGTTGGGGCGGAGAGACCAGAGTGCTGGAAAACCCCTATATTCGTGTCGAAGTACATAATCGTAAGACCGGATGGGCTTATGTGGAGTTTTTTACGGCGGAAGGCAAGATGATGGGCGTGCTGCCCTACCTGGCCAGCGTCCAGGATAATGCCGGCGGGCCCCGTGGCAACATGGCGACGTTCCGCCGTATCGAAGCGCAGGAAGTCAAGGAAGAACATACGGAAAGCGAAGACGCACTGATCTTTGACGTGCACGCACTGACCTACGCAGAACTGGTCAAAGGCAGTTTTGTAGAATTCATGGCACCGCCGGAACCGACGATCCTCACGGGTACGATCCGATTGACCCTGCCCAAGGATGCACCTGTGCTGAAATTGGACTACGATATGATCTGGATGGGTGCCAACGGGTTTGTTGCCATGCATGGACCCTGGCTGATGGCAGGTGCGGATTCCTTTGGAATGCATAAGACAGACGGTGTGTTCCCTGGCGTCGAGTGGCTGCGCACGGATGAATGGTCGTCGAATCAGAATGCCATGATGTGGCCTTTGAGCGATCGTACCGCGGTACATCCGTTTAAGGTTGCCATCCCCATGATGGCGGTCAGCCATGAGGGAGATACGATCTCTCTTGCCTGGAACCCCTTGAAGCCGATCCTTGAAAAACGTCCGATGCAGGTCGAATACTATCCACAGCCGGTTTTCTCGTCCCCAGACGCGATCAACCATGCGGACCAGCACCTGATGGGGCTCATGCTTCCGACAGCGGCTATGACACACGTAGAAAACGACCCAGCTCCTTGTGCCGTCAGACCTTTCTCACGCGGGTCAAGGATCGGTTTCTCAGCGGAGATCGCGTTGGGTAAAGGTACCAGCGTAGATGCCATTGCTGATTATGTGAAACGCCATGGCCTGCCGGAACCGGGTGTGCCGAAAAAGCCCTTGGAAGAGCAGTTGCACTATATTGCCAAGCAGTATGATGGGCATTTCTTCTTCGAGCAGAAACACAGCACCGGATGGGGACTGCGCACGGTACGCGATATGATCCGTCAGCCCGGCGAAGAGCCAAAGGAAGTAGGAGTCCATATTCCAAAGGTTTTTTTGGAGCGATATATCGATCGATATGCAGGAACAGAACTGGCGGAAAACCTGCGCATGAAACTCGAGAAAGCAAAAGAAAGCCTGGCAAAGAATGGTGAAGATACCGCTAATGCACATCATGATCCATTTTCTATGAACGGGAGAAGCGCAAGCGAACTGCGGGCTTATGGCGACGGGATCATGGAACTGCAGGAAGCGGACGGATCCTTCCCAGCGACCCTCAATGATCAGCGCGCGGCCACCTGGCGGCCTGTCTTCATCAATCACTGGCCGCTGGCGGAAAACATATACAAGGCGATGAGCAATGAGGGCGACATCGTACTGGAGAACCATGTGATCTCCGCGCTGCATCTGCTGAAGATCTCAGAATATACCGATGATCAAAAGTATCTGGAAGCTGCCTGCAAAGCCCTGGACTATGCCATGCCGATGCTCGTCGCGGATGGCGGAGATGCCTGGGAAACGCCGATCAAGGCACCGAATCTGCTGGCGACCGGACATGCGGCCATTGCCTATGAACTGGCGTACCGTGCCACGGGAAAAGAAGCGTATCGTGAGAAGGCCATCTACTGGCTGCGGGGTCTTTTGGTCTTCACCAATCTTTGGGAACCGAAAAAACGGCATATGCTCTACAACACCAAACCCTGCTTCTGTGTCACCGACTGGGCGACCACCAGCTGGGTGGACGCGCAGGTCGAATGGGAGGTTATCGAAATCTTTTCCCAGAGCCGCGAGTATGGCATCGACTGGGCTGAAGTAGATCCTGAGATCGACTGGCATAAGTACGAGGAGGGCATCGCCTGCGCCACGACCTGGTGGATGCTGGATGCTTCCCGGGCGGATGAACTGCCCCTGGATATCGATCTGGGATTGGGCAATCTGGATGGTATGTTTGCCGATCAGTATGACCCGGTCGAGGGAGAGAATCT
>JAILDJ010000161.1 GCA_024689505.1 Clostridiales bacterium | reverse complement strand
AACAAAAAAGCAAAAGAACTGAATGTTCCGATCATTACAGAAGATGAGTTCTTTGAAAAGTTCCATATCACAGTATAAAAGTCCCATATCACACCCTGTGTGCATTTTGAGCATCCCATGCGAAGTAAGCACACAGGGTGTTTTATGGGACTTTTACTTTGATTGTGGAACTTTAACGAAAAAAATTACAAAAACACTGTTATTTTGGAAAATAGTATGATAGAATGTATACAAATCTATGTCTGAAAGAGGGGTCCTATGAACAAAGAAGCAAACGACTTTGTATGGGGTGCCGATCAGCAGGAGCTTCCGCGTTACTTGTTCCACGAGGGAACCACGACGAAAGCCTATCAATATCTGGGCGTGCATTTCGATCCGGCCACGGGTGAAGGTGTCTTCCGGGTATGGGCACCGCACGCGCGCAATGTGACGGTCATCGGTGAGTTCAACAACTGGAACATGTACGAAGGTGGCATCTCCATGCAGCGCAGCCCCGGCGGGATCTGGGAAGGTGCAGCCCATGGACTCTACGAGTTCATGATGTACCGCTACTGTATCGAGACGGCTTCCGGCGAGCGCATCGTCAAAAGCGATCCTTTCGGCTTCCACATGGAAGAAAGGCCCTCCACGGCCAGCAAGGTCTACAGCCTGGAAGGGTACGAGTGGCACGATGAAGGCTGGATCCGCGACAGAGAAGCGCATCCTGTCTATGACCGGCCGGTGAACATTTATGAGGTCAACCTGGGCTCCTGGCGTACCTACGAAGACGGACATCATTTCTCCTACCGCAAGCTGGCGGAGGAGCTGGTCCCTTACGTCAAGGATATGGGGTATACGCATATCGAGTGTATGCCGCTGTCGGAATTCCCCTTCGATGGTTCCTGGGGCTATCAGGTCATCGGGTATTATGCTCCGACGTCCCGTTATGGCACACCGAAAGATCTCATGTATTTCATCGATCAGTGCCATCAGAACGGCATCGGTGTGATCATGGACTGGGTCCCGGCGCATTTTCCGAGGGATGCGGCCGGACTGGCCAAGTTTGATGGGCAGGCACTGTACGAGCATCCGGATCCGCAGCGCGGAGAGCATCCGGAGTGGGGCACGCTGATCTTCGATTACGGTCGTAACGAGGTCAAGAGCTTCCTCATTTCCAACGCGCTCTATTGGCTGGATATGTACCATATCGATGGCCTCCGGGTCGATGCCGTCGCCAGTATGCTGTACCTGGACTACGGCCGTAAGGCGGGCGAGTGGAAGCCCAACAAATACGGCGGGAACGGGAACCTGGAAGCGGTCGAATTCCTGAAGCAGCTCAATACCGCGGTCTTCCGAGAGCATCCGGGCGTCATGATGGTCGCAGAGGAATCCACCACATGGCCGAGCATCACCAAGCCGGTGGATCAGGACGGTCTGGGCTTCAACTTCAAGTGGAACATGGGTTGGATGAACGATATGCTCAAGTATATCGCCATGGATCCATATTTCCGCGGGAACAATCATAACCTGGTCACGTTCTCCATGACCTACGCGTTCTCCGAGAACTTCGTGCTGCCGTTGTCGCACGACGAAGTGGTCCACGGCAAGAAGAGCCTCATCAATAAGTGGCCGGGCCCCTATAACGACCAATTCGCCAACTTGAGAGCTTTCCTTGGCTACATGATGGTCCATCCGGGCAAGAAGCTGCTGTTCATGGGCGGTGAGTTCGGCCAGTACATCGAATGGAAGTACGATCAGGGCCTGGACTGGCTGCTGCTGGGGTACGATATGCACCGTAAGTTCAAGGATTACGTCAGTGCCATCAACCACTTCTACAAGGAAAACGCACCGTTGTACGAGATCGAGAACAGCTGGGATGGTTTCTCCTGGATCAATGCAGACGACCACGACAATAACATCCTGTCGCTGCGCCGGGTGGATCGAAACTCCGGCGAGATCGTAGCGGTGGTCAACTTTTCACCGATCCGCAGGGAGCACTACCGCATCGGCGTCTACAAGCATGCCATGTATCATGAAGTGCTGACCAGCGATGATGAAAAGTTCGGCGGCGGCGGATTCCACAATCCGTCCACCATCAAGAGCGAAGAGATCCCCTGCGATGGATATGAGTGTTCTCTGGAACTTACGGTACCGCCTTTTGCCTGCATTTATCTGAAACCGGGCCGCAAGCTGGCGCGCAAGAAGATAGAAAAGCCTAAAAAGGCATCTGCGAAGAAGACCGGAGCCTGAATCAGGTTCTGAACATACAAGCCACTATACAACTCAATAATAGAACGGAGGAGCATGTATGCGCAACAAAAAACAGACAATCGCTATGCTGCTGGCAGGCGGACAGGGCACCCGTTTGGGCGTCTTGACAGCGGATGTCGCAAAGCCGGCGATCCCCTTTGCCGGAAAGTATCGTATCATCGATTTTCCCTTAAGCAACAGTATCAATTCCGGTATTGATACTGTCGGCGTCCTGACCCAGTATCGTCCGTTGGAGCTGAACGCGTACATCGGCAACGGCCAGGCCTGGGATCTGGACCGTGATGACGGAGGCGTTTCCATCCTGCCGCCGTATATGACCGGAAAAGAAGGCGAATGGTATAAAGGTACCGCCAACGCCATCTATCAGAACATCAACTTCGTGGACCGCTACGATCCTGAGTACGTCGTAGTCCTGTCCGGCGACCATATCTACAAGATGGATTATTCCGAGATGGTCCGCTACCATCAGGAAAAGGGCGCGGCCTGCACCATCGCCGTCCGCAACGTTCCTCTGGAAGAGGCCAGCCGCTTCGGTATCATGAACACCCGCGGCGACAACGAGATCTTCGAGTTCGAAGAGAAGCCGAAGCATCCGAAGTCGACCAAAGCCTCCATGGGCGTGTACGTCTTCACCTGGTCCGTCATGCGTGACTGCCTGATCCGCGACGAAGCGAATCCTGAGTCCGAGAACGACTTCGGTAAGAACATCATCCCGATGATGCTCGAAGAGGGCGACAAGATCTATGCGTATGAGTTCGATTCCTACTGGAAAGACGTCGGAACCATCGAGTCCCTGTGGGAGTCCAATATGGAGGTGCTCAACGGTGAAGAGGGCATCGAGCTGGCCGATCCCGACTGGCGCATCTATTCCCGCAACCCGAACGAGCCGCCGCACTATGTTGCTGACAATGCCGTCATCAAGAACTCCATGATCACTGAAGGTTCCCGCATCTATGGTGATGTGGAGAACTCCATCATCTCCTATGGCGTTTATGTCGGCCCCGGCGCTACCGTGCGCAATGCCGTGATCATGCCGGATGCCCGCATCGAAGCAGGCGCCGTCGTGGATTATTCCATCGTCGGTCAGGAAGCTGTCATCGGAGCGGGTGCCCGTGTCGGTCTGCCAATGAATGAGTGCAAGAAGGGCGATATCGCCGTAGTCGGCAGTGAACGTACCGTCAGCGCCGGCGCTGTTGTCGCACCTGGCGAAATGCTGGCTGAAAACAGATAAGCAAGAGGGAGGATCCATTATGAAAAACACAATGGCAATCATCTTTGCCTATAAAAATGATGAGCAGTTAAAAGCGCTCACCCAGCTTCGTACCGTATCCTCTCTGCCTGTCGCAGGAAGATATCGTGTCGTTGATTTCTCTTTGTCCAACCTGGTCAATTCCGGCATCACGAAAGTCGGTATGATCACCCGCAGCAACTACCAGTCTTTGATGGACCACGTCGGTTCCGGTAAAGAGTGGGAGCTGTCCCGTAAGCGTGATGGTCTGTACATGCTGCCGCCGTTCTCACAGCAGGACAGCGTAGGCTTGAATTCCCGCGGCCGTGTGGAAGCGCTGATCAACGCTTTGACGTTCATCCGCAAATCCAGCAGCGAGTACATCATCCTGCACGATTCCGATTCCATTTTCAACACCACCTATGATGACATGTTGAAATATCATAAGGAAAAGGACGCGGATATCACGGTCATGTACCAGCATGGTGATTTCGCTCCGGAAGCCAACGAGGAGACCTGCTACTTCCAGTTCAACGAAGATGGCCGCATCATCGATGTCGCCATCGATCCTACGACCGGCCGTGAGAACCGTTCCATCGGTGTCGTCATCATGAAGAAGACACTGCTGGAAAGCCTGATCCACGATTGCGCTTCCCATAACCTGGTCAGTTTCCGTCGTGACATCCTGCAGCGCCGCGTCAACGATCTGAAGATCTATGGCTATCGCTATGACGGCTATATCTCCAGCATCAGCACGATCGCTTCTTACTTCAAAGCCAACATGGACATTCTGGATCCGAAGGTCCGTGATGAACTGTTCTACAAAGAGCACACCATCCAGACCAAGATCCGTGATGAAGTGCCAACCGTGTATCGCGGCAACAGCCGGGTCAAGAACTCGCTGATCGCCGATGGCTGCGTGATCGAAGGTACGGTCGAGAACAGTATCATCTTCCGCGGCGTACACATCCGTAAGGGAGCGGTGGTCCAGAATTCCATCATCATGCAGGATTCGGAGATCCAGGATGGATCCCAGCTCAACTACGTGATCACCGATAAGGACGTCGTCATCCGTGAGAACCGCAAGCTCTACGGATTCGAACTCTTCCCGATGGTACTTTCTAAGGGCAGTGTAGTGTAATTTCACATGGTAAAAGGAACCCGAGAGGGTTCCTTTTTATATTGACAGTCTGTATTTGACGACAAACATTTTTTGTGCTATAATACATTTTTGCGTAACATGATAACACCAATTAGGAGGTTATACATATGAAAGTCTTATTTGCGGCTTCTGAAGCGGTACCGTTCATCAAGTCCGGCGGACTTGGAGATGTAGCCGGTGCTTTGCCGCCTGCTTTGCGTAAAAAGATGATCGGGGCACGTGTCGTCCTGCCTCTGTACCAGGAGATCCCGCAGGAATTAAAGGACACGATGCATTTCGTGAAGGAGATCTGGGTCCCGTTGGCATGGCGCAGCCAGTACTGCGGTATTTTCGAGGCCAAGGTGGGTCAGGTCACCTATTATCTGCTGGACAACCAGTATTATTTCGGTCGCCGTGGCCTGTATGGTCATTTCGATGATGCGGAGCGCTTTGCGTTCTTCTCCAAGGCTGTCCTGGAGATCATCCAGTACATCGACTTCCAGCCGGATGTCATCCATTGCAACGACTGGCAGACGGCCATGATCCCGATCTACCTGAATCATTTCTACAAGACCATCGGGGATCCGTACAAGGATATCAAGACAGTACTTACGATCCACAATATCCAGTATCAGGGTGTTTTCCCGGACAATGTTACCGAGTACGTCCTGGGTCTGCCGCGTGAATATTTCACCGGCGGTTACCTGGATTTTGGCGGCTGCGTCAATTTCCTGAAGGCCGGCATCCTTTCGGCCGACTGGGTCACCACCGTCAGCCCGACCTATGCGGAAGAGCTGCAGTATGAGTTCTACGGCTATGGTCTGCAGGACATCATCCGCACCGAACGCGCCAAGGTCAGCGGTATCATCAATGGTATCGACTACAATTTCAACGATCCTGAAAAGGATCCGCACCTGTTCGCAAACTATTCCATCGACGATCTGTCCGGAAAAGAAGAGAACAAGATCCGTCTGCAGGAAATGCTGGGACTGCCTGTCAATCCCAACGTTCCGATGATCGCCATGGTCACCCGTCTGGCGGACCACAAGGGCCTGGATCTGATCGCGTCTGTTCTGTATGAGATCCTGTCCGAGGACGTACAGTTCGTCGTGCTGGGCACCGGCGCCTGGGAATATGAAGAAATGTTCCGTAAGGCACGCGAGAGCTTCCCGACGAAGGTCTCTGTCAACCTGGCCTTCAACATCGATCTGGCGCAGAAGATCTATGCCGGCGCGGATCTGTTCCTCATGCCTTCCAAGAACGAACCTTGCGGCTTGTCTCAGATGATCTCCATGCGCTACGGCACACTGCCGATCGTGCGTGAGACCGGCGGTCTGAAAGATACTGTCGAGCCGTACAACGAGTTCACCGGCGAAGGCACCGGCTTCAGTTTCCATGACTATGTAGCCCAGGATATGCTGCATGTCATCCGTAATGCTCTGAAAGTCTTTTACGAGAAGGAAGCCTGGACCGGCCTTATGAAGAACGCCATGTCCAAGGACTTCAGCTGGAATATTCCCGCAAGAGAATACCTGGCCCTGTACAGGCTGATCACAGGAAAACGATAAAAGAAACTTGAAACAGTAGGAGAAATATATGGATAAAAAACAACTGAGATCCTTGATCGCAGGTAAACTCAGCCGCCATTATGGTGTCGAGCCGAGAAATGCAACCAAGAACCAGATGTACCATACCTGTGCACTGGTAGTTCGCGATCTGATGATGGAGAAATGGAACAAGACCCAGAAAGAGATCGAGAAAAAGCATGCCAAGCAGGTCTGCTATCTGTCTTTGGAGTTTCTGATCGGTAAATCTCTGAAAAATAATATCTACAACCTGGGCCTTACGGACGAATTCGAGTGCGTGCTGAAGGGCATGGGATTGGAACTGCAGGACCTGGTCGACGTCGAAGAGGACGCTGCTCTGGGTAATGGCGGTCTGGGCCGTCTTGCCGCCTGCTATATGGACGCGCTGTCCGCGCAGAATCTGCCGGCAACGGGCTATAGCATCATGTATGAATACGGTCTGTTCAAGCAGCGCATCATCGAAGGTCAGCAGACGGAACTGCCCGACAGCTGGCTGGATACCGGCCGCGACTGGCTGGTCGCCCGTACGGACGAGGCGGTCGAAGTACATTTCGGAGGCGAACTGGTGGAGCATTGGGAGTCCGGTCATCTGGCGATCGAACACCAGAATTATACCAGCGTTACCGCTGTCCCCAATGACATGCTGATCTCCGGCTACAAGTCGGATACCGTCAACACCCTGCGTCTGTGGCAGGCGAAGGCGACTCGTGCGCTTGACCTGAAACTGTTCGGCGAGGGCGATTATCTGCGTGCCATCGAAGAGCAGGCCATGGCCGAGACCATTTCCAAGATCCTGTATCCCGAGGACAAGCATGTAGAAGGTAAATCTTTGCGCCTGAAGCAGCAGTACTTCTTCGTATCTGCCTCGGTCCAGAATATCATCAACCGTCATATGCGCACCTACGGCCGTCTGGACAACCTGCCGAAGCGCATCGTCATCCAGATCAATGATACGCATCCGACGCTGGTCAT
>JAILDJ010000121.1 GCA_024689505.1 Clostridiales bacterium | reverse complement strand
GGAGGGCATCGCCTGCGCCACGACCTGGTGGATGCTGGATGCTTCCCGGGCGGATGAACTGCCCCTGGATATCGATCTGGGATTGGGCAATCTGGATGGTATGTTTGCCGATCAGTATGACCCGGTCGAGGGAGAGAATCTTGGCTGGCAGCTCTTCCCGGAAGACTATGCCAATATCATCATGAACGTGCTTGAACGTAAGGAATGACATAAGAAAAACGACCAGACCTAAGTTGCTTTATGGGTCTGGTCGTTTTATGCTTTGGTATTTCATATCAGTGAGAGCACAGCAATCTCTTCATCGTAATCCATCTCACCGTTGGGCACGAAACCGAAGAAGGCATACAGCCTTTTTGCGGCTTCGTTGGCAGGTTCGTATGAGACACAGCAGGTGGTTTCTTCTCCATCAGGAAAGGACCGTATATAGTCCAGGAGCAGCTGGACGCCGTCCTTGCCATATCCCCTCCCTTGATACCTTTGATCGATCATAAACCGCCACAGGTAGTAAGAGTTTTTATAGGAGGCAGGGCAATCCGGCTCGGTAAAGGCGTTGTGTCCGATCATGGCGAACCCGACGGGCGTGTCCCCATCATAGATGCCGAAAGCCTGAACGAACCGTCCATCGGAAAGAACGGCATAGGCTTCCGCCATGCTGTATCCATTGGGAGCCACGAAATCCTCCTGGGATGCATGCACGGAAAGATCCATCAGTACATCGAAATTGCCGGCTGAAACTTTTTCAAGATGGACGGTTTTGTTCTTAAACTGGTATTTCATCATTGTTCTATGAAAGCGGATTCCTTTCTATCGTCTATGTGCATTTTAGCACCAGATATGGTATAGAGCAATCATCTTTTGATCATATGCGTCGGGCATTACAAGGATCCAGCACGGGATCCAGGAGAGATGCTTGAAACAGTAGTTTTTTGTGGGTATAATACAAATCAACAACAGAGGAGGGATAAGAGATGAAGATCCTTTATGCGGACAGATCCGACCGGAATTATGTGCGTTGCGTAAATGACGTGGTATATGATACATCCAAAGGTATACCTTTGCATCTGCAAATGCTGTATCCGCAGGTGCCCAGCGAATTGGCAGAGATCAGAGCAGCGGAGCGAGATGGGCGTCCTAAGCGGGAGCTTTCTGAGGCGGAAGAGAAGCGTTCTGCCCGAAGCATGCCCTGTATCGTGTATGTACAAGGCTCTGCCTGGGGAAAACAGGACATCTACGGGACGCTGCCGATGCTGGTGGACATTGCCAGGATGGGCTTCGTTGTGGCTTCCGTGGAATACCGGCCGGTAACGATGGAACCATTTCCCGGGTTTGTGATGGACGTCAAAGCAGCGATCCGTTTTCTGAAAGCAAATGCGGATCTTTATGGCATCGATCCGGACCGGATCGCCATATGGGGCTGTTCCTCCGGAGGTCATACTTCATTGATGGTCGGTTCGACGGGCTGGACCAAGGAATTTGATGATGATCGTTATCCGGAGCAGGACTCCAGTGTTGCCGCATGTGTGGCATATTATGGAGTCGCAGAATTCTCCCGCTTCTGGAAAGACGGTCCTTTTCCACGCCCTCAGCTGTTTGACCACATCCTTGGGAAAGAAGCTGCTAAGGACCCGGACAATGTGGCCAGGATCAGCCCGGTGACGTATATCCATCCGGAACAAGCATATCCGCCGTTTCTTTTGATCCATGGGGATATGGATCAAATCGTTCCGTTCGAACAGAGTGAGATCATGTATGGGAAACTGACTGAATGCGGGCATCGCGCGGACTTCTATCAGGTGCGTGGAGCCGGACATGGCACAGCTTTCTGGACAAAAGAAGTGTTGGATATCACAGGACAGTTTTTCAAAGCTTATGTCTGATATGATATAAAGTTTAAAGATCAGGAGGTGCATGATGGACAAGATCAAAGGCGTGAACCTGGGAAACTGGCTGGTCCTGGAGAAATGGATGAGCCCGGAACTGTTTGAAGGAACGGATGCGGAGGACGAGTACTATCTGCCGCGAGCGCTGCCAAAGGAGAACTGATCATTTGCTCAAAAGAAAAGGGAGTGTGAAAAAACGAGTGGATCGTTTCTTCATACTCCCTTTTTCTGTCTCATCTTCCTGACAGAGTGATACACCCCGATATGAGGGCATTTGCAAGATATTACTTGATATATCTTCGAGACTTGCGACAGAAAGTAGTCATTGGAGTCAGAATACTTGGGGGATCATCGAGGCCGACATCTGACAGTAGCATCCACGGCAGCTTTACTGTCTGGTTATTATATCTTCATCTCACCCAGTACCAGGTTTGAACAATATACTTTCTAAATTCACATCCTGCAAAGCAAGAAGTATTCAAGCCAATCTCATTACTTCTTAACCTGGCGATGCTATCTTCTGGAAAGTAATGGTCCCGATCAGGCTGCTGTTTATAGAATCAAAGCAGACATCAGAAAGTAAATGGCCTCTTTGAAACAGGAAATAAGGCGAAAATCCCATTACAATGATGGTCCAGGGGCTTTTTTCACAGCTCTTTTTATCATTTATCAAGATCACAGTTTTCCCGTAGCCAATGCGCCACACCATCTTCATTGTTGGACAAGATGATGCCGGATGCGATGGCTTTCAGGTCCTCGTGCGCGTTGCTGACAGCGTATCCTTCGTCTGCGGCTTCAAACAGATCGATATCGTTTCTCCCATCTCCAAAAGCGATCACCTTATCACAGTTCAACAGTTGCTTCAATTGCGTTACTGCATTGGCTTTTGAAGCGGATGCGGGCATGATCTCGAGCCATTGATCTCCTGTGTAGATATCTCTCTGATAGACACAGTGAAAGCGATCTTTATACGTCTCAAACAGAGGCTCAAGCTTCTCCGGTGCGTCAATACATGTGATATAGAAGATCCTCCCTTTCCGCAGTTCATCGAGGCCGGACACGGGATTGGTTCGAATATCTCCTTTTCTCGTATCGAGAAAAGCGGTCATGCCGGTTGTGCAAAGATTGGGAACGAAAGAGAACTTTTCTTTTCCGTCTATGACCGCATAGACGATGGGGTAGATCTTTTCATCGAACAATCGATCCAGCAGATCGGATACAGAGGTGTCGAAATAATTGGCCAGCAGTACTTCTGAAGTTTCGTTATCGATCACGAACGCACCGTTATATATGATCAAGGGGATCTTTGCTTCCAGGCCTTTTGTCACCTTTTTAGCAGTGATCAACGAGCGGGCTGTTGCGTAGGAAAACAGCATGCCCTGTGCCACGAGAGCATTGATCGTCTGGTTTGTGAAGCTGGAGGTGCGCTCATCACTACGGAGCAATGTTCCATCCAGATCGGATACATAAAGCGTCTTCATGTTAAGGTCCTTTTTCATGTAGCATCCACCGTCTCCCGACTTTAGGACTTCATAGCCGCATTTCTGATACAGGGCAGATGCCGGGACGTCATGTTCCCAAACGTACAGGACGCTCCTGAAACAACCGTCCGCTTTGGCCTGGCGCTCCATCTCATGGAGGGCGGATGCAGCATATCCTTTTCTTCTATCCTCCTCAAAGATCAGAAAGTCGTTCAGGAAGACCTGTCTGCCTGCATCACCGTCTTCATAGAGGAACCAGATCCAACCGACCTCTCTGCCGGTGTCCGCATCCTGGAGGGTCAT
>JAILDJ010000056.1 GCA_024689505.1 Clostridiales bacterium | reverse complement strand
CATCAATAGCCTGCAGCAAGCCCTGGACGTCGATACCTTCCGGTATATATTCGGAAAGGGGACCGTCTGATCCGGCGGATGCTGCACACATAGAAACAGGGAGCTGCCGCACACCACATGCGACACCCCCTGCTTCTATATCTGCTTGCTCTTGCTCAATCATGGATCTTCAGGCTGCCTATATAAACTGCACTCTGTGGATCCATCTCATCATAGATCGTGCTCTTTTTGCGGTCCAGGCCGCGGATCTGCTCCATATCTTCTTCGTCCAGTGTGAACCCGAAAACGTCGAAATTCTCAGCCATCCGCTCTTTATGCACGGTTTTGGGGATCACGGCGATGCCCCTCTGCAGGAGCCAGCGGAGCATGACCTGCCCGATCGTCCTACCGTGCTTTGTGGCAATCTGCTGCAGGACCGGCTGGGTGAATACCTGGTCATTGCCTTCGGCGAAAGGCGCCCAGGCCTCATGCAGGATGCCATGTTCTGCCATGAACGCGGACGCTGCCCACTGCTGATGCCAGACATTCGTCTCGACCTGGTTGACCGCGGGGCATACCTCGTTGCAGGTGATCAAGTCTGCCAGCCGTTCATTCCAGAAGCTGGTCACGCCGATCGCACGGATCCTGCCTTCCCGGTACAGCCGCTCCACTGCCCGCCATGCGCCGTAATAATCGCCGTACGGTTTATGCAGGAGATAGAGATCCAGCACGTCCAGGCCCAGTTTCTGCATGGACACGTCAAAGGCCCTCAGCGCATTGTCGTACCCGTAGTCCTGCACCCAGAGCTTGGTCGTGATGAACAGTTCCTCCCGCGGGATGCTGCTTTTGCGGATCGCCGCACCCACTGCCTCTTCGTTCAGATAGCAGGCGGCGGTATCGATCATACGGTACCCGGTTTCAAGGGCATCCGTCACAGCCTGTTCCGTCTCTTTCAGATCGTCGATCTGGTACACACCAAATCCGATCACCGGCATGTTTACGCCGTTGTTCAATACTTTGTATTCCATGTGTTATTCGCCTTTGACCTGAACGATGACTTTTCTTTTCCTGGCGCGTATCTGATCCCAGTCGCCGAAATAGATACAGCCGAACTCACCGAGCTGCATTTCCCCATCGATGACGGGCACGACGACCGAACGGCCCATGATGACCGAACGCAGATGCCCGTCCGTGTTCAGACTCCAGCTGGGATGCTCGTCCCGGAGCCGCGCCGCATCATCCACATGCTTCTGGCAGGGATGCAGATACTGCCCCTCTGCCGTACAGGTGGGAACGATCTTGGAGAGTACGTTCACCAGGTCCTGCATGATCAGCTCGGTGCCCCAGTAGGTCTGTCCGTCTGAGTACTCCTGGATCTGCACGCTGCAGGTGGTGTGCGGCGTGTAGACCAGCACCTCCCCGTTTGTGATCCCTGCTTTCGCACAGATCTCTTTCACTTTGGCGGTCACATCGTCAAAGGTGGGCCGTCTGTCTGACTGCACTTCAAAAATCTCATTGTAGATCTTCATTCCTGCCCTCTTTTCTTTTATCCGCTAGGCTGTCTCTGCTGCCGTGTGCATCCGGAAGGTCTTGCGTTCGTTCCAGGCGCGTACCGCTGCTTCCGCCATTTCCTCGACCATGGCCGCCCGGTCTTCCGCCAGTACCACAGCACTGGAAGAACCGGACGCATCACTGCCGGCCAGGATCACATCGTACACATCTTTTCCGTTGCGGATGCCGGCCCCGACCAGCACCTGGATACCGGGATCGATCTCCTTCACGGTCCGGACTGCTTCCCCAACATAGGAAATATCCCCGCCGGTACATTTGCCGATCAGTTCCTCCGGCTCTGCCACGATCACGTCAGGACCGAGCATGGCCACCGCACGGATCTCTGCCATGGAATCCGCACAGACCACGGTCAGCAGACCGAGTTCCTTTGCCCGCTGCATGATGCTTTCCAGTTCCGTATAGTTGAGGCGTTTCTCCGCATGGTTCAGCATGACTCCTTCTGCTCCGGCGTCCGCGACCGCTTCCGGCAGGATCTCCGCGATCCCCCGCCCGGGCCGCAGGCTGTCCATATGGGGAGCCAGCACATGGATGTGTTTTGTGTTTTCACAGACCCGGCGGAGATCGATATACGGACAGGTGAAAAAGATGTCGATCCCGTTTTTCTCTGCCGCTGCGTCTACAGCGAGGGCCAGCTGCAAAACCTCTTCCCCATACAGATAATTTTTCGGACCGATCTCCAGAAACGGTGCCCTGATCACTCCTGCCATACGGATGTCTCCTCTCCTGCTGTGTCTTTCTTCTTTCCCTGTTCCGGCTCTCAGATCATGTGGATGGAACCTCCGAGAAAGTTCTCTGCCGCTTCCATGATGGATTCGCTGACCGTCGGATGCGCGTGGATCGTCTCGGCCAGATCTTCCACACAGGCTTCCAGGTGCATGGCCACTGCACACTCCGCGATCAGTTCCGTAGCGTTGGGACCGATGATATGTACACCCAGGATCTCTCCGTATTTCTTTTCTCCGATGATCTTGACGAAGCCGCTGCCCTTGCCGAGGATCAGCGATCTGCCGTTTCCGCGGAAGGGGAACCGGCCTACTTTGTAGTCGATGCCGGCTGCTTTCGCCTGCTCCTCCGTCATGCCGACGGATGCGATCTCCGGATCCGTATAGATACAGCTCGGGACAAGATCCGTATTGATGCCGCACGGTTTGCCGGCCAGCTGCTCCGCGACCGCGATGCCCTGCGCACTGGCTGCGTGCGCCAGCATGCATTTGGCGTTGGCGTCGCCGATGCACCAGATCCCGGGTACATTTGTCTTGTAATCGTTATCGACGATGACCGCGCCGCGCTCTGTCTTTACGCCGGCCTTTTCCAGATGCAGGCCTGCCGTATCCGGCTGTCTGCCGATGCAGACGAGCACCTTGTCGGCGATCGCTTCGTGTTTCTCACCGCCGGAGGTATACAGGACCGCCTTTTTGCCGTTCCGGTCCGTAATCTGTTCGACCCGGGATGCGGTATGGATCTCCATCTGGCCTTTGATCTGCTTCGCGTATTCCGCAGAGATCTCGGCATCCACGGGCGGCAGGATCCGCTCCAGCGCTTCGATGACGCAGATCTTGACGCCGAACCGGCTGTAGGCCGCGCCGATCTCCATGCCGATCACACCGCCGCCGATGATGATCATGCTTTCCGGCAGTTCTTTTACCTGCAGTGCTTCCGTACTCGTGATCACGTTCTTCCCGTCTATTCCCGGGATCGGCGGAGCCGACGGTTTGGAACCGGCGGCAAGGATGATCTTTTCCGCCCGGATCATTTCGCTGCTTCCGTCGCTTTTCTGCACCGTCACGGTATTGGGTCCGGCAAAGGCAGCTTCTCCGGACACCAGTGTTACTTTTCTCGCCCGCAGCAGTCCTTCCACGCCTTTGACAAGTGTATCCACCACTTTTTGTTTATGACGGTCCACCTGCGCCATGTCCACGCGGATGTTTTCCGCCGTGATGCCGGTATCGGCGCTGTTCTGCATCTGATGATACAGCTCGGCGCTGTGCAGGATGGCCTTGGTGGGGATGCAGCCCCGGTTCAGACAGGTGCCGCCCACTTTGTCACGTTCTACCAGTGTGACCTCCATGCCCAGCATGGCGCTCTTCATGGCCGCCACATAGCCGCCCGGACCGCCGCCGATGACAAGAAGCTGTGTTTTCCTCTCCGCCATGGTCAGTTCCTCCCGTTCAGCAGGAGTGTATACGGTGCTTCGATAAACCCGGCCACCGTCTGCAGGAATTTTGCCGCCGGCACACCGTGGATGACACGGTGATCGTGTGTGATGGAAAGCGAGATAATGGGAACGGATACGACCTCTCCCTCCCGCATGACCAGTGTGTCTACGGTCCTGCCGATGCCGAGGATGGCGCTCTGCGGATAGTTGATGATCGGATTGAAGACATCGATCCCGTATGCGCCCAGGTTTGTGATGGAGAAGGTCCCGCCCTGCATATCTTCAGGCGGCAGCGTTCCTTCCGTCCTGGCTTTTTCGATCAGCCGTCTTGTTTCGGCGGCGATCTCCGACAGGGAGAGTTGGTCCGCATGCCGGATGACAGGAACGACCAGCCCGTTGTCCAGCGCCACGGCAAACCCGACGTTGATGTCTTCGTGGAACAGGATCTCGTCCCCTTCCAGGGTCGTGTTGATGATCTCGTTCTCGCGCAGGGCCATCGCCACGATCTTGATCAGGATATCCGTCACGGTCAGCTTGACGCCGGTGTTCTCCAGCTTCTTGTTCAGCTGCTTCCGCATGCGCAGGAGTTCGCTCATGTCCGCAGTGGAATTCAGTGTCACCGTAGGATAGGTGAAATAGCTGGTCGACATGCTCTTGGCGATCGACCTGCCCATGGCGGACATCTTCACGCGGCGGACTCCGCCTTCGGCTGCCGGAGCCGATGCCGTTGCGGGTGCCGCTGCCTGTGCAGCAGCCTGCGCGGCTTTCTTCTCTTCATATGCGAGCACATCCGCTTTGCGGATCCGTGTGCCCGGTTCTGCGATCTCTGCCAGGTCGATGCCTTTTTCTTTCGCCAGCTTTCTGGCCATCGGTGTAGCCAGCACGCCGCCGCAGCGCGAGCATTCTTCGCACTCGTGCACGATCGACGGAGCCGGGACATCTGCCGCATGGATCACGCCGTCTTTGCCCGGTTTAACAGAGGCCAGATCGATCCCTGCATCCCGTGCTTTCTTCCTGGCCATCGGAGATGCCAGGATCGGACCTGCCGGCGCGCTCTTTTTCTCTTCCTTCGCCGGCTCCTCCACGGGGACCGTACCGGTCTTCGGTGCGGAGTCCCCGGCTGTAGCGACGTTCGCCACCTGATGTTCGCCGGCGATGTTGACGTCCTCCAGTTTTTCTCCGTCCGCCAGGACCACAGCCACCGCCTGCCCCAGCGAGATCACGTCGCCTTCGCTGCAGAGCAGCCGGACCGTACCCGCGGTCTTCGCCTGGATCGTTGCGCTGGATTTGTCGTATTCCAGCTCATAGATATCGTCACCGGCAGCGACCCGGTCGCCGTCGGACACATACCACCGCGCAACCGTTCCCTCTGTCATGGTCTGTCCCATGCGGGGAATGATGATTCTTTCAGCCAATGTATGGTCACCTCTTTTCTTTAGGTGAAGAGTGTTTTCACACCGGCGACGATGTTATCTGCGTTCACACGGAACTCTTCTTCCAGCGGCGGGCTGAACGGAACGGTCGTGTCCGGTCCGGCCACGCGCACGATGGGCGCATCCAGACTGTAAATGCAGTTGTCCGCCACATCTGCGGCGATCTCCGCGCCGAATCCGCCGGTCTTGTTCGCCTCGTGGACGATCACGAGTTTGTTCGTCTTGCGTACGGAGGCATAGACCATTTCTTTGTCCCAGGGTTTCAGGGACCGCAGGTCGATGACCTCGCAGGAAATGCCTTCTTTGGCCAGCCGCTCCGCGGCTTCCATGGTTTTATAGCGCATCAGGGACCAGGTAACGATGGTAACGTCGCTGCCTTCCCGGACCAGGTCGCCTTTGCCGATGGGAATGAGGTATTCGCCCTCGGGCACTTCTCCCTTCATGTTGTACAGCCCTTTGTGCTCGACCACGATGACCGGGTTGTTGTCCCGCACCGCCGCCTCGATGGAGCCTTTGACATCCGCCGGGGTCGCCGGCATCATCACCTTGATCCCGGGCACATGGCAGAGCAGGGCTTCCAGACACTGGGAATGGTGCGCCGCGCCGTAGACCGTGCTGCCGCCGCACATGCGGAAGGTGACCGGCACTTTGAACTGTCCGCCGAACATGTAGCGGAATTTGCCTGCCTGGTTCATGATCTCATCCATGCAGACACCGATGAAGTCCATGTACATGATCTCGATGATCGGACGATAGCCGAGCACGGCGCTGCCTACGCCCATGCCGCTGATCGCCGTCTCGCTGATCGGCGTATCGATGATCCTGTCCGGCCCGTGTTTTGCCAGAAGTCCCGCAGACGCCCCGAAGGCGCCGCCGAAGACGCCGATGTCTTCCCCGGCCAGGTATACCTTGGGATCACGGCTGATCTCCAGATCCATCGCTTCAATAACTGCTTCTCTGTATGTGATCTCTCTCATGGCGCTCTCCTTTCCGCCCTCAGTCGGCATACATATCCGTGTACGTCTCGCTCACATCCGGCCACGGACTGTTGTGTGCAAACTCTACGGCCGCTGCCACCGCGGCTTCCACTTCGTTCTCGATGGCTTTCAGCTCTTCTTCGGTAGCGGTGCCATCTTCGAGAAGCTCCTTCCGGGTGTTGGGGATCGGATCCCGCTTCATCCACTTCTCGTGTTCTTCTTTATTCCTGTAGATCCACTGCCGGGCATCGGGATCGCCCTCGTAATGCCCGTAATGACGCCAGGTCACGCATTCCAGAAGTGTCGGCCCTTCGCCGGCCCGGGCGCGTTCTACAGCCGCCTTTGCGTATTCGTACACTTCCCACGGATTGTTGCCGTCCACCGTGTAGCCCGGTACGCCGTACCCCTGCGCACGCACGGAGAATTTCTCGATATTGGTCATATCGCGGGAGTCTTCGGAGATCGCGTAGAAATTGTTTTCCAGGACGTAGATGATCGGCAGATGCTGGATCGATGCCAGGTTCATGCTTTCATGGAACGTCCCCCGGTTTGCTGCGCCGTCACCGAAGAAGCAGACCGCCACCTGTCCTGTTCCGTTCTTCTTGCAGGCCATGCCGGCGCCGACCGCCAGAGACATGTTGGAACCCACGATACCGATAGAGCCCAGTACGTTGTGATCGGCCACCGCCAGATGCATCGAGCCGCCCTTTCCTTTGCAGTAGCCGTCCTTTTTGCCGAACAGCTCCGCCATCATACGGTTCATGTCGCAGCCTTTGGCCAGGATCTGTCCGTGACCCCTGTGTGAGGGAAGCATGACATCGTCGGGCCGCAGGGCCGCGCAGATGCCTGAGCCGATCGCCTCCTCGCCCGCATACAGATGGGCCGAGTTCGGGATGAAGCCTTCGTTGTACATCCGCTGTACGGTGGCTTCAAACACTCGCAGCTCATACATGCTCTTGTACATTGCCTTTTTGAATTCCTTGTCGTATTTCATAGCTCTGTTCACCTCCATGATAGTTACACGCTCACATTCCCGATGCGCACTCCATGATCATTTCCTGTGTGACACTTTCGTCCATAATAAATTCGCCGCTCTTCTCGCCTTCGTACAGAACGATGATGCGATCGGAAGCCCCCATGATCTCCGGAAGTTCGGAGGAGATCAGGATCACGGCCATGCCGTCCTTGGCCAGCTGCTCGATGATCTTGTGGATCTCCGCCTTGGCACCGACGTCGATACCTCTGGTCGGTTCATCCATGATGATGACTCTGGGCTGCACGGCCAGCCACTTGGCGACGCATACCTTCTGCTGGTTCCCGCCGGAAAGATTGCCGATCTTCTGTTCCGGCGACGGCGTTTTGATGTTCAGTTTGTCAATATACTCCAGGGCCAGTTTTTCCTCTGCCTCCGCATCCACGATACCCGCGTGCGTCAGCTTGGGCAGCGAGGCGATGGCCGTGTTTTCCTTCACGCTCATCAGGGAGATGATACCCTCGCCGCGGCGGTCTTCCGAGACCATACAGATGCCTTCCCGGATCGCCGTCTCCGTGGACGTCATGTTCACCTTCTTGCCGTCGATGAGGATCTCGCCGCCGTCGTACTTATCCAGTCCGAAGAGACAGCGCATGATCTCCGTACGGCCCGAACCCATCAGGCCCGCGAAACCGAGGACCTCGCCGGCACGTACCTGGAAGCTGATCGGGTCGAACACGCCGTTCCGCTTCAGGTCTTTGACTTCGAGGACCACATCCCGCAGTTCCGCCTTTTCTCTGGAGAAGACATCGGTCAGCTCGCGGCCCACCATATGACGGATCAGTGTGTTCTCGTCAATCTCGGCAACAGGAGCCGTGATGATATGCTTGCCGTCCCGCAGCACGGTCACGTCGTCCGCGATCGCAAAGATCTCGGCCATGCGGTGCGAAATGTACACGATCGCCACACCCTGTTTTTTCAGATCCCGGATGATCGCAAAGAGTTTTTCCTTATCTTCTTCGGTCAGGGCAGCCGTGGGTTCATCCATGACAACAACCCAGGAATTCGCTCCGACCACTTTTCCGATCTCGACCATCTGCTGCTGGCCGACGCCGAGCTCGTTGATGGTACGGTTTACGTCGAGCTTCAGATTGACCTTCTCCAGGATCTTTCCTGCCTCTTTCCTCATCTTTTTGCGGTCCAGGAAGACCGGCAGTTTGGACGGGATCTCCTTGCCCAGGAAGACGTTCTGCGCCACAGACATATACTGCACGAGCGCAAATTCCTGATAGATGATCGATATACCGTATTTCTGGGCCTCGATCGGATTGCGGATTTCCACCGGATGGCCGTCGATCTTGATCTGGCCGGCATCCTTGGAATACACACCGGTCAGGATCTTCATCAGTGTGGACTTGCCGGCGCCGTTCTCGCCCATGATCGCATGGACGCGGCCTTTCTCGATCCGGATAGAAACATCGTCCAGCGCCTTGACACCCGGGAACTCTTTGCTGATGTGCTCGAGTTCCAGCACGGTCTGCTTGTTCTGTGCGATCAGGTCCAGGACTGTGCTGCGGTCACTGTGTGCTTCCGCCGCCACGGCCTTTTCGGCATCTTTCTCTTTCTTGGTCGTATGCACCTGCTCGCGGTTCATACGGATATCCAGGTACACGGCGCCGATGATGATCGCGCCCTGGATCCAGTAGATGACGTACGGCGGTGTATCGACCATGCCGATACCTGTCGAGATCAGTCCGAAGATCGTGGCGCCGAACAGCGTGCCCGCCAGTGTGCCGGAGCCGCCGGCCAGGCTGCAGCCGCCCAGGATGACAGCCGTCAGTACGTTGAATTCCAGACCTTCACCCTGCAGCGGGGTGGCGGACATCGTGCGCCCTGCCCATACGATCGAAGCGATCGTCATCAGCATACTGCAGATCACATAGGACATAAG
>JAILDJ010000012.1 GCA_024689505.1 Clostridiales bacterium | reverse complement strand
AGTGGTATCCAGGTTTTCTTCCACCGCTTTTGCAACTTCTTCATCCGCTTCACGTATACCTTCGTCGATGAAATACTGCCGGACGTCCGCGCGCTGTCCGTTTTCGATCGCAGCAAGGAGCGAAGGAGACGCTTCTTTCGATAGTTCAAAGGAGCCATCTTCGATCATGAGCTCCTCTCTTCCCACGGCGACCGCTTCCAGCATGCCGTCATGCCCGACGTACATACCCGAAATGACACCGATCATGACGACCATGAAGATGATGATCACCAGATACTTGTGCCAATCTGAGGCAAGTTCCTTTGGAATGCGTTTGATCAGAGGGTTTTTCATGTTGTTTCCCTCCTCACCATTCAAGCTCAGAGGCAGATATCTTTTTCTCGTTGATGATATCGTGACGTACGACACCGTCTCGTAAGCGGATCACATGGTCGGCCATTTTGCTGATAGCTTCATTATGGGTGACCATGATGACCGTGGTGCCGTATTTCATATTGCAGTCCTCGATCAGCGCCAGGATCTCTTTACTCGTTTTATAATCCAGTGCGCCTGTCGGTTCGTCGCACATCAGGATATCCGGATTCTTCACGACCGCCCGGCCGATCGAAACGCGCTGCTGCTGTCCTCCGGAGAGCTGGTTTGGATACTTGTACTTGTGGTCCTGCAAGCCCAGCGTGGTGAGCACTTCCTCGGTATCAAGAGGATGCCCGGACAAGTATGCCCCCACCTCGATGTTTTCCTTTACATTCAAATTGGGGATCAGATTATACATTTGGAACACGTATCCCAGATGGAGCCTCCGATACATGGTGATCTGTTTTTCATCCATGTGTTCCAGTTTGTCCCCATCGATCGCGACATATCCGGAATCCTGCTTGTCGATCCCTCCGATGATATTCAACAGCGTAGATTTGCCCGATCCCGACGGGCCGAGCAACACGCAGAATTCTCCCTTTTGTACCGTAAAATCGACGCCTCTCAAAACATCCTGACGGGCCTCTCCTTCTCCAAAGCTTTTTTTCAGGTCAACGATTTCCAAAAACCGATGCTCTGATCGTGTCATTTCAAGTTCCCCCTTGTACCATTGATTCCACTTTATGAAAGTTAGATTTAACTAACTATATGTTATTATACTCTGCTTTCGTTGTATTTCAAGTGGCGTTCTTTCCAATCCGGCAGCCGGCCTGAGGGAAAAATCTATACGATGATAACAAAAAAGAACGGAAGCAGTCCATCACGCTTCCGTTCTATCATGTATCAAACATCAAATTCCAAGTCGACGGGTATTGTGTAAGTGTCGTGGCATCTTGTGCATTCATAGTGCCATCTGGAACCGTCTGATCCTTTATTGACAACGACACCGCCGCACTTCTCGCAGTAAGATGCCGGCCCATTGTCATAGACACAGTTGACAATTGCACACATATCCGTACCCCAGCAGTTGCTGCCCGGTTCGACCGTCGCTGCACATCCATCCGTGAGATAGTCGCGAGATCCACCGGAGACCGCTTCGAGTTCTGCAAGAGAAAGCTCCTGATCTGTAACATGATGCTGGTACTCCTGATACAGGCGCTCGCTGTCCTTTTTACTGATCCTCTGCCCTGCTGATGCGAAAACTTCTGCTACCTGTTCGGCACTCTGTACGTTTGCAAGCAGCGCCTTCATCTCCTCTGTTATCGTATATCTGTTTGCCATGGCGATCCTTTCCTCTCGTATTTTTCTTCGTTTCCATTATGTATTTCAGAATCTGGTTTTCTTTTGGAAGTTGATGACTCTGAGTCCCGGTGCTTTCTCAAAGCGACGTTCCGGATTATATGTCATGTTGAAGGTCTTGCCGTCCTCGCGCAGCGGGAAGGTACTGTGTCTTGCGCCATAGGTCTGCGTGCCGAAGAAACCGGGTTCCTCCGCCTTGTCGTCTGTACCGGCCAGAATGCGGGCGGCCAGTTCGATCCCTTCTTCGATCAGCGTGGGCGGCTGCACCTCATGTCCACCGTACATGATATCGAACTGATCCTTGAACTTGTGGAAGTGCAGCAGGTTCTTCAGGTAGGTCTCCACCGGCAGAGAGTTGCCGAATCCCAACAGCGTGTTGCAGTTGCAGCAGTCGCCGGTGTAGGCGATGCGGGTCTTTTTGTCGATGAACGCCACGCTTCCCGCGGTATGGCCGCCGACCCAGACCACCTCGATCGTACGGTCGCCCAGATCCAGCAGGTCCCCATCGTAGAGCGGATAGACCGGGATGTGATGCGTGAAAGCTGTCATGTCGGAGGCTTCGATTTGGTCGACCAGTTCTGGAAAAGCTTCTTTTTTCACTCTTTCCGCCATCTGCTCCGGCGTACTGATGCGGGAATCATAGTAATCCGCGATGTCCCTATGATGCATCCAACAGGCGTCGAAATCGAAATTGCCCGCGCAGTGATCAAAGTGGAAATGTGTATTGACCAGATACAACGGCTTGTCCGTCAGAGTCTCACAAAAGGCCCGCAGATGACCGTAACCGTTCATGGTGTCGATGACGATCGCCCGGTCCTGTCCGATGACCAGGTAGCAGCAGGTGTTTTCCTTGTCCGTGAACGCATACTGGATCAGATAGCTGCCTTCTGCGATCTCTTTTGCCTTGAAATACTGTACTTGTGACATGATACCCTCACTTTCTTCATTTCAGCCGGTCTGCGGCGATATCCTCGACCAGCTGGATCGGTGCACTGCGCGGACCCCGCACGGTGACGACATCATACTTATTCAATTCTTTCAGTGTCAGCTTATCCGGCGGATACACATCCAGCCGTCGGATCTTCATGAGTTTCTTCAAAGTGACGTGCTCGGAACGGCCTACATAAGGAATATCCGTTTCCAGGACTTCACATCGATACAGAATGGCGGAATAGGGGACGCCCACGTACAAGAACACGATGTCTCCCTCGCGGATGTTATCGTTGCCTTGTTTCCAGTCGATGATCTCGTTCTCGCGGAACGCTGTCACCACGTCATAGTACTTCGGGTTGGAGGGGATGAGCCAGTGTTTGATCTCACTGCCGCGCTCCTGCCCCACGCCTTGATTGAGCAGCCGTTCGATGGTCTTCTGCGGGCATTCCGGAAACTGACTTTGGATGTGCTCCAGAATGCGCTTATACGAG
>JAILDJ010000181.1 GCA_024689505.1 Clostridiales bacterium | reverse complement strand
AGAAGAACCTGTTGCAAGGCCTGAAGAGGACTCCGAAGAAGGGTCCGAAGCGCCAGCGGAAACGGTAGCTCCGACGATCATGATCGAAGAACAGGTGCTGCTCGATCAGGATGGCATTAAGATCACAGCCCGGAGTACGACGGAACCTACGGAAGGAACACCGCTCGTCACGCTCGAATATGAGAACCAGACAGATCATACGCTCGGATTCGTGGGAAGAGATATGACCCTCAACGGCTACACGTTCGAGGATGGCAGTTCTATGCAGCCGGTCGAAGCCGGCAGCACGGTTCAGGATATCGTATATTACTACACATCTCCCACATTTGAATACTTAGGTATCACTCCGGAAACGATCGGGGAGATCGGGATCACATTCCGAGTGAACGACCAGGAAACGTTAGAGGACGTGATCGAGATCCCCGCCCAGATCAAGACGGCGGCCTACGATTCCATGGAAGTCAAAAAGCTCGAGGATGGAACCGAACTGTACGATAAAGATGGTCTGCACATCACTGGGAAATATGTGGAAGCGGACAGCCTTTTTGGTACAGGGATCTTACTGTTCGTGGAGAATGGCATGGATCAGAAGGTCGACCTCTGGCCGTACTACGCAGAGTTCAATGGGATCGAAGTTAAATTCGACATGCAGGGGATCGATTGCTATGCAGGCGGTATGACGTTAGGCTGTGTACCGATCGACCCTGCCGTACTTGCAGAAAACGGTATTGAGAAAGTGGAGATGGTACGGATCGGCGTCGGTGTCGAGGCGGGAGCCGGTAATACGGTCGCGGATCTGCAGCGGGTCTATCTCCTGGAACCGGCCGCGAATCCCGGCCATATCAGTGACGCCTCCGCCTTTGACAGTTTCGATACATGCGCATATCCAACATTCAATGAGGAGACTTACGAATTCGTGGAGAATGAGGTCACATTGGGACAAACGCTTTTGCGGGATGCTTATACCGGCGCTGCAGCGAAGACGAGCCAGGATGCGGACGAAACGCATGAAGCCAAAGAGGATCCGGACATGCTGGATCCCGGCGCAACAGGATTGTTTGTTGCTGACGTATTCTCTACGCCGATCCCGGATGCCCTTGTGTTCTACGTATACAATGCCTCAGATGCGCCGGCCGCTTTTGAGGATTGCGTGGTCATGGGTATTTACAACAAGAATCTGAATTTCGGCAATGGGATCACGGCAGAGGCACTGGCCGAACAGCCGGTGGAGGAATTGATCGATCCGATCCTTGGGGAACCCTATGACGTCCGTGAGGAAGTGGTCAATGAAATGATCACAGATACCATCTACCGCTGGAAAGATGAGAACGACCAGCACGCCCTGAACATCCGGATCCGGGTCACGACATTGAAGGATGACGAAGAAGAGCGGCAGTTTGTGGAAGTATCCAGCATAGAGTATATCAATAAGACGGTCGCAGCAAAATAAACGGTCAAATCATAGAACATTTCCTTGGCTGTGCAAAAAAACGGACAGGGGATGGAGTATCATACAGACATCAAGTTTCAAAGAGCGCTTACGCATCACCAGAAAGGAGTATGTTCTATGGGACGTATCGATGATCCTGGGTTTTTCAAAGAGGAAGAGAATTGGGCTGCCTATGCCTCTTCCATGGAAGAGCAGGGGCTGGACCCCATCACAGGAAACAAGCAGGGAAAGGACTACCAGCCTTTGTTCTCAGGTCCCGGATTTGCGGACCTTGAGGATCTATCAGACGATGCGGATCCGTTCGGATTCGACACAAGCCTGGATCCCTCTTGGGACGACTGAAATCCCCTGTTGTGTTTTCCTTTGGATTGTGTCATAATGAATGAAACACGTTCATTATGACACAGGAGGTCTACCATGTCCAAAATATCGATCCTTTCCGCCAGTCCCCGCCGTAAAGGCAATTCCAGCCAGTTATGCGATGCGTTTATGCGCGGTGCGCAGGAAGCGGGCCACGAGGTGGAAAAACTCATCGTATCTCATCGCAATATCGGCGCATGTCTTGCCTGCAATACCTGCATGCGCAATGGCGGCAGCTGCGTTCAGAAGGATGATATGCGAGAGATCCGCGACAAGATGCTGGAGGCGGATGTGATCGTGCTGGCTTCGCCCGTGTACTTCTATTCCGTCAACGCACAGATGAAACTGGTCATCGATCGCTGCTATGCCTTCTTCCAGAAGCTGACGGGCAAAACGTTCTATTATCTGCTGAGCATGGCGTCACCCAATGCGGAAACAGCGGATGCCGCGCTGGCCACACTTCGTGGCTTGGTCCGCTGCGTCCCCGAAAGCAAGGAGGGCGGATATGTGCTGGCTGCAGGCGTTGCGGAAACCAACGACGTGCAGGATTCTGCAGCTTTGAAGGAAGCTTTCGAGCTGGGCAAAAATGTGCAGTAACGCGAGTATCATATAAAATCAAAACGGTACCGGGATCGTTCCGGTACCGTTTTTTGTTTTATGTTGGATCGTCCTGCTTGGCAGGCCGCATCGTCATGTGGCTCCATTCCCGCTCGAAGAGGAACGGCCGCGAAACATGCACGTTGAAGAATTCGATCAACGGCCCCATGAACAGGGCAGTGATGATGGTGCCGATGCCGATGGTGTCCCGTGCCATCAGCAGCCATCCGGTGGCCACGCAGATCAGATCGGTCAGGATGCGGCAGAACTTGAAGGGGATCGGGGTCCGTTCCCCAAGGATCAGGGAGACGGCGTCATAGGTGGATACGCCCAGATCCGCTGTGAAGTAGATCGAAGCGGCGAAGCAGGTGACTACGATGCCGAAGATCATCCCGGCGATGCGCAGCCATAAGGCTGCGTTATGGAAGAGCGGACCCAGAAGATTCATGGTGAACTGCGCGATGTAGCCCGCGCAGAAAATGTTGAAAAATGTGGCAAGGCTCATCTTCCTGCGGTCGATCAGCAGGATCACAGCCATCATGACCACGCTGAGGATCGTATAGATATTGCCGAAACTTAAGCCCGTCAGCACGGAGAAGCCGGAAACAAAGCAGGTAAAGGGGTCCGTGCCGAGGACCGCGAGTTTGAAAACGCCGACGCTGATGCTGCACAGGGTCACGCCCAAAAGAGCCATGAGGATGCGCACGGCTTTCTGACTGAGCGGCGGACGGCTTTTGAAGTATTTGAGAATGTTCATGTGTTCGTTTCCTTTCGCAAGTATTATAATAGCTTTACAACTTATTTTCTATTGTCTTTTTTGCAAGAAAAGATGGTGCGTGGAAACGGAAAATACAGTAGCTTTTTCATAGGGGCTGTGATATTATATCCACAGTTCCATATTACTTATCAGGAGGGTATCATGGCAGACCAGAACAAGCGACCGATCGAGCATAACGTGGATGCTCCGGGGCAGCCAATCAGTGAAAAAAAGCGTAAAAAACGCGAAAAGAACCTTATTTACTATCCCCTCGGCACCATTGGCCGGGATATGATGTACTACCTGTTCACGAACTGTATCCTGACGTATATCCTGTTCACCAAAAAGCTCACGGCATCACAGCTGATGGCCATCACCGGCATCATGATCGCGGCCCGTGTCTTCGACGCGTTGAACGACCCGATCATGGGCAACATCATCGAGCGTACGCGCACGAAGTGGGGCAAGTTCAAGCCCTGGCTCCTGGCCGGCGTCCTGTCCACGTCTGTGGTCATCTACCTGGCCTTCAACACCAACCTGCAAGGCTGGAACTTCATCATTTTCTTTGGATTCATTTATTTCGCCTACAGCATCACATACACCATGCACGACATTTCTTACTGGGGCATGATCCCGGCGCTGTCGCGTGATGCGGATCTGCGCAACCAGTACACCTCCCGTGCCACCTTCTTTGCCGGCGTCGGCTCTACACTGGCATCCGTTCTGATCCCCATATTTACGACCGGCGGCATGGCACTGGGCGGCAATGCGGGTACGGCTTATGGCACCATCGCGTTGATCATCGCTGTTTTGGGCCCGCTGTTCATCCTCTTCACCCTGTTCGGGGTGAAGGAGTATCGTGGTGAGGAGCAGGAAGAGAAGATGAAGCTCAACTTCCGCCGCATCACACGTACCATCAAGCAGAACGACCAGCTGCGCTGGATGATCCTCATCTTCCTGCTGCAGCAGATCGGCAACGCCCTTGTCCTGGGCGGCATCGGCTCCAGCCTCATCTATTTCCGCTATGGTTATGAAGGCGGTCTGTATTCTATCTTCTCCATGGTCGGCGTCGCGGCTACCGCGGTCCTGATGATCATCTATCCGGCCTTGTCCCGTAAATTCACTCGCCGCCAGCTCATGAGCGGATTGATGCTCATGGTCGTGATCGGCAGCGTGGTCGAAGTACTGGGCGGACTGGTCCTGCCGGCCAACACCATCAGCTTCATCCTGCTGACCATCGGCTACATGATCGTCAACCTGGGCCTGTACGGTTTCTATCTCATCATGATGATCTCCATCATCAATACGGTCGAATACAACCAGCTGATCACCGGCCACCGCAACGAGGCGATCATCACCTCCATGCGGCCGCTGCTGACCAAGATGGGCAGCGCGATCGTCGTTGCGCTGACGTCTTTGACCTATCTCATCTTCCACGTCACCGAGAAGACCAATGCTATCGCCCACTTTGAGCAGCAGGCGCAGCTTGGCGCCATTACGGATACGGCGCGCATGGAAGGCATCAAGGAAGTCATCAACGGGGTCCACGCCGGACAGACCACGGGCCTGATGCTGGCCATGGTCCTGATCCCGCTGGTCTTCGGTTTCATTTCCTACCTGCTGTACCAGAAGCACTACAAGCTGGATGAGAAGACCTACGAGGACATCTGCGCACAGCTTGAGGCAAAGAAAGCTTGACTTTCCTTGTCGAATGCGATACTATCAAATCAGCGGAAGAAGGAACAGGGAGAGACTCTTTAGGTAGAGCGCCGAAGGGGCAACATTGGAAACTCTCAGGCAAAAGAACCGGTTCCGGACGCGATCCTGGAAAGCTGCAAAGCACCGACGAAGAATAATCTTTCAGGTCAACAGACAGGAGACGTATGATTCTATTTTCATGCGTCTCCTGTATTATTTTATGTAGGTCCAATAATAAACAAATAGGAGGGGTCGTTTTGGAAGCAAAAAAGACGCCTTTGTACGATAACCACGTACAGGCGGGCGGTAAGATTGTGGAGTTTGCAGGGTACCTGCTGCCGGTGCAGTACCCGACCGGCGTCATCAAAGAGCACATGGCGGTGCGTACGGCCTGCGGTCTGTTCGACGTGTCTCATATGGGAGAGATCACGGTCAAGGGCAAGGACGCTGTGCGGTTCCTGAACCATCTGCTGACCAATGATTATACGGTCATGGAGGACGGGCAGGCCAGGTATTCCCCCATGTGCAATCCGGAAGGCGGCGTCGTGGACGATCTGATCGTCTACAAAGTACAGGAAGATGATTATTTCATCGTGGTCAACGCGGCCAACAAGGACAAGGATTTTGCCTGGATCCGGGCCAATGTCCTGGGCGATGTTGTGGTGGAGGACATTTCCGAAAGCATCGCGCAGCTGGCGCTGCAGGGACCGAAGGCGGAGGAGATCCTGAAAAAGCTGACATCGGAAGATCAGATTCCCACCGGCTATTACACCGCCAACTTCAACGGGACCGTGGCAGGATACAAGGCGATCATTTCCCGGACCGGCTATACCGGCGAGGATGGATTCGAACTGTACGTCAGTCCGGAAGCGGCGCCTGTTTTATGGGACAAGCTGCTGGAAACCGGCGTGGAAGAAGGTCTCATCCCCTGCGGCCTCGGCGCGCGTGATACGCTGCGTCTGGAGGCAGCTATGCCGCTCTATGGCCATGAGATGAACGATGAGATCACGCCGCGCACGGCTGGTCTTGGCACCTTCGTCAAGATGCAGAAGGAAGAGTTCATCGGCAAAGAAGCGTTGGAACGTCTCGGCAAGCCCACTTGCCGCCGTGTCGGTCTGAAGGTCACTGGTAAGGGCATCGCCCGGGAGCATCAGGACGTCTATGCAGATGGCCGCAAGATCGGAGTGACCACGTCTGGCACCCACAGTCCGTATCTGAAGTACCCCATCGCCATGGCGATCGTGGAGGATGCCTACCGTGCGGTGGGCACACAGGTGGAAGTCGACGTGCGCGGCCGCAGAGTCGCCGCGGAGGTCGTCAAATTACCATTCTATAAAAAGGCTTGATGGACACTGCGAAGTGTCACACAATATATTATCCATACAGGAGGCTTATATCATGAATTTCCCGAAAGACTTACAGTATACCCGTACCCATGAATGGATCCGTTACCAGGGCGACAGTGCCTACATCGGCATCACCGATTACGCGCAGGACCAGCTAGGCGATCTTGTCTTCGTCAACCTGCCGGAAGAGGGCGATGAGCTGATGGCCGGTGAGCCGTTCGCCGACGTGGAATCCGTCAAAGCTGTGTCTGACGTCAACGCGCCTGTGACCGGAGTCGTGGAAGAAGTCAACGAAGGACTGGCAGATGCACCGGAAGCCATGAACGAAGATCCGTACGAAGCATGGTTCGTCAAGGTCGGTGAGATCTCTGCCACAGTCGAACTGATGGATGCAGAAGCATATGAGGCGTTCATAGCTGAGGAGGAATGATCCCATGGCTGTCTATGTTCCCAATACGTCTGCGGAACAGCAGGCAATGCTCCAGGAATGCGGATTTACCGACGTCCGGGACATGTACCGGGACGTGCCGGATTCCGTATATCTGACCGGCCTGCTGGATCTGCCGGAAGGCGCGCCGGAGCTTGTCGTACGCCGGAAGGTCGAGGCCATGGCGGCGCAGAACCATGTGTTCCCGCATATCTTCCGGGGCGCCGGTGCTTACAACCACTACATTCCTTCCATCGTGCATACCATCACAGACCGGGAGGAGTTCAAGACCGCCTATACGCCCTATCAGGCGGAGATCAGCCAGGGCGTGCTGCAATCCATCTTTGAATATCAGACCGATATCTGCGAGCTGACCGGCATGGCGGCTTCCAACGCCAGCGTCTATGATGGCGCGGTGGCGGCCGCGGAGGCCTGTGAAATGTGCCATGACCGCAAGCACAGCCGCATCCTGGTGTCCGGTGCGGTGGATCCTAACACCCTTTCGGTCGTGCGCTCCTACAGTTTCGGCCGTAACGTGGAGGTGGCGGAAGTTCCGCTGAAGGACGGTGTGACGGATGCGGAAGCGCTTAAGGAGATGGTCACCAAGGACACCGCCTGCCTTCTGGTACAGCAGCCGAACTATTTCGGCATCCTGGAGGAGATCGAGCCGTTGGAGCAGCTGGTCCATGCGAATGGTTCCAAGCTGATCATGAGCTGCAACCCCATGACCCTGGCGGTTTTGAAGACGCCGGGCGCATACGGTGCCGACGTGGCCGTGGGCGAGGCGCAGCCTCTGGGCCTGCCGCTTGCATTCGGAGGTCCGTACATCGGCTACATGGCGGCGACCGCCAAAATGATGCGCAGTCTGCCCGGCCGTATCGTGGGTCAGACGGTGGATCATGAGGGCAACCGGGCCTTCGTACTGACGCTGCAGGCCCGTGAACAGCATATCCGCCGTGAAAAGGCCTCGTCCAATATCTGCTCGAATGAGGCGCTGTGCGCCATGCAGACGGCCGTCTATATGGCGGCGGTCGGTCCGGAAGGCCTGAAGACCGTGGCAGAGCAGTGTGCCGCCAAAGCGCATTATCTGCAGGAGCAGCTGGCTTCCGCCGGTCTGCCGTTGGCATATGATCGTCCCTTCTTCCATGAATTCGTCACGGAAGTGCCGGATGCGGAGCGCGTGCTGAAAGCTCTGGAAGCGCATGATATCCTGGGCGGCCTGCCGCTGGATCAGCATCATCTGCTGTGGTGCGCCACCGAAATGAACACCAAAGAAGAGATGGATGAAGTGATCCGGATCATCAAGGAAAGCAGGGTGGAAGCATGAAATTGGTATTTGAAAGAAGTCGTGCCGGCCGTAAGACCGCATATTTCCCGGCGCTGGATGTTCCGGCATGGAAGCCGGAAACACCATTGCGTGCGGAAGCCCCCCGTCTGCCGGAACTGCCTGAGACCGAGGTCGACCGTCATTATACGGAACTGTCCAAACAGACCTATGGTGTCAACAATGGGTTCTATCCGTTGGGCTCCTGCACCATGAAGTACAACCCCAAGATCAATGAGGATATGGCCGCATTGCCCGGCTTTGCAGGCTTGCATCCGCTGCAGCCGGTGGAGACCGTGCAAGGCGCGCTGCAGGTGATGGAAGATATCGAGAAGTATCTTTGCGAGATCACCGGGATGGATGCGATGACATTGCAGCCGGCGGCCGGTGCCCATGGTGAGTTTACCGGACTGCTGCTGATCAAAGCCTATCATAAGTCCCGTGGGGACGAGAAGCGTACGAAGATCATCGTGCCCGATTCCGCCCATGGCACCAACCCCGCGAGCGCAGCCATGGCCGGCTTCGATGTCGTCAGTATCGATTCCGATGCCCACGGTTTCGTAGATCTGGACGCGCTGCGTCAGGCGGTGGGCGAGGACACGGCTGGTTTGATGCTGACCAACCCCAACACGGTCGGTCTGTTCGATCCGCACATCCTGGAGATCACGCAGATCGTGCACGA
>JAILDJ010000171.1 GCA_024689505.1 Clostridiales bacterium | reverse complement strand
CTCGTCCTGACGGCGGTACCGTTTACCGATGGAACCGGCATCATCGTACTGGCAGCTGTACTTCGCAGAAAGCTCCTCATACAGCTTCAGCGCGCTCTCAGAGAGCTTCTTGGACAGCGGCAGGACCGCGATCTTGACAGGCGCGATGGCGGGATGGAACCTGAGGACGCTGCGCTTGTCGCCGTTCTCCAGTTCTTCCTCATCGTAAGCCTCGCAGAGGAACGCCAGGGTGACGCGATCAGCACCCAACGAAGGCTCGATGACGAACGGCAGATACTTCTGATTCTTTTCCTGATCGAAATACGTCATATCCTGGCCGGAATGTTCCTGATGACGGCCCAGATCGTAATCGGTACGGTCCGCGATGCCCCAAAGCTCGCCCCAGCCAAAGGGGAAGGTATATTCGATGTCGCTGGTGCCCTTGGAATAGAATGCCAGTTCTTCTTTGGAATGCTCGCGCAGGCGCAGATGCTCCTCGTTGATGCCCAGCGTCTTCAGCCAGTTCAGGCAGAAGTCCTTCCAGTAGGTATACCACTCCAGATCCGTTCCGGGCTCGCAGAAAAACTCCAGTTCCATCTGCTCGAACTCACGCGTACGGAAGGTGAAGTTGCCGGGCGTGATCTCGTTACGGAAGGCTTTGCCCACCTGACCGATGCCGAAGGGGATCTTTTTGCGGGTCGTGCGTTGCACGTTCTTGAAGTTGACAAAGATGCCCTGCGCCGTTTCAGGGCGCAGATAGACAGTATTCTTCGCGTCTTCGGTAACACCCATGAAAGTCTTGAACATGAGGTTGAACTGGCGGATGCCGGTAAAATCATGTTTGCCGCAGTTCGGGCAAAGCACATTGTGCTCTTCGATGAAAGCTTCCATCTCCTGGTTGCTCCAGCCGTCGACGGAACCTTCGATGGTCATCTGATTGTCGGACAGATAGTCTTCGATGAGCTTATCAGCACGATAGCGGGACTTGCAGGCTTTGCAGTCCATCAACGGATCATCGAAATTGCTGACATGGCCTGTCGCCACCCAGACTTCAGGATTCATGAGGATGGAACAATCCACACCAACATTCAAAGGATTGCGGCGGATGAAGGAATCCCACCACGCTGTTTTAACATTATTTTTCAGCTCGACGCCCAGCGGGCCGTAGTCCCAGCTGTTGGCCAGGCCGCCGTAGATCTCGGAACCAGCATAGATAAAACCGCGTGCTTTACACAGCGCAACGATTTCTTCCATGGTTTTTTTAGTCAAAGTAGTACTTCCTCTCAAAAAATAGTAGTTTAATCTTCAAAAGTATAGCAAAGGTAAGGTCAATTGTCAATGATAGGACGGGTTTTTAGGTCCATGTTTTCCACATTCTCCGCAAAAGCGAGACTTTTCAGCGGCATGCCAAGATTCATGACCGTATAGGATCGGATCGGCTGTTTGATCTGCTGACGGATCTCGTCGGAGATCGTAAACTTGTACACTTTCTGCACCGGTGCGTCGACCATATATCGCATGGCGGCAACAGCGCCAGGCCTGAGGCCTCTCTGGGTCGTGCCCATACAGGCAGGACACACAAGGCCGCCCTCTTCTTCACGAAAATGCCATCCTTCCGTCTGATCGTACACACGACCGCATCGCAGGCAGTGGTCCAGTTCCGGTCGGAAACCGCTGTCGGACATCAACCGCAGCATGAACGTCTGGGCGATCAAGTATGGATCAGCGTCTTTCTGCTCCAATGCGTGCAGACCATACAGCAGCAGCCGGACCAACTCACTATTGTCCTCACCATCAACGGAAAAGCCTCTGGAGAGTTCCAGCATGATGGACGCATAGGCCAGCACGTCGACGTTCGACCGCAGGCCGTAAAAGCTCTCCAGGATCTCATATTCCTTGATGTAGTAAAAGGTCTTGCCCCGGTCCAGAACGAACGAACTATAGCAGAACAACTGCGATGGCGCAGCGAACCGCCCTGACTGAGACTTTGCACCTTTGGCCAGCACCGGGATCTTGCCCATATCGGCGGTCAGGACCAACAAACGTTTGTCCTTCTCTCCCATCGGATCCTGCTGGATGACGATACCTTTGACTTTGATCTGTGCCATGGTGCTGCCTCATCAACGATCCAGCGTACGCACGTCATACCCCATATTGCGCACCTGGATATCACTGTCCCGCCAGCCATTCTTGACCTTGACGAACAACTGCAGATTGACTTTGATGCGGAAAAAATGTTCAAGCTCATGCCTGGCCTGCACACCGATCTCTCGGATCGTGCGGCCGCCCTTACCAATAATGATCGGTTTGTGGGAGTCACGTTCGCAGATGATCGCCGCGCTGATATCAAGGATATCCTCCCCGGCACGATTCGTACGTTCTTCGAACTGTTCGATCACAACGGCGATCCCATGCGGGATCTCCTGGTCGAGCACGTACAGAGCTTTTTCACGAATGAATTCCGCTGCCAGCTGCCGCTCGGGCTGATCTGTGATCATATCCTCTGGGAACAACTGCTCTCCTTCGGGCAGATACTGATCGATCAGTTCCAGTAAAGTGTCGACGTTCGTACCTTCATACGCCGAGATCGGGACGATCTCCTTGAAGGCGAACGCATCAGCATAGGCAGGGACCGTTTTCAACAGTGTATCATCCTTCACCGAGTCGATCTTATTGACCACGAGGAAGATGTTGCTGCGCGGATCCAGGGTCTTGAGGATGTTCAGATCCGCCTCCGCAGGCTTACCCGGCTCCACTAAAAGCAGGATGATGTCCACGTCTCCCACAGTGCTGTAGGCGGCTTTCATCATATATTCATCCAGTTTATGCTTCGGTTTATGGATGCCCGGCGTGTCAATGAAGATCATCTGACCGCCATCATAGTTGTACACGCACTGGATCCGATTGCGCGTGGTCTGCGGCTTCTTGGACGTGATCGCGAATTTCTCGCCCATGATCTGATTGAGCAAGGTGGACTTGCCAACGTTTGGTTTTCCAATGATGGAAATGAATCCTGATTTCATATGTCTCCTGCTATGGCAGGTCGGATCTTATCGAACGCTGCCTTGTTTTCACGTATTTTGGCGCTATTGCCGACGACGCAGAAGGAACCCTGCGCTTTCAAAACATGCAGGACGTCCGCCATTGCACGGATGTCCTCCTGCGTGGTCTCCAGGATCTCAGTTCGTGTACGCTGGCGGTCCTCATCCGAGACACCATCCAGCCAGAAACGGACCACGGCGGAACTCTTTGCCGATACTGACATGGGCTGTGACAGCCGGCTGATCGTGCCTATGATATATTTACTGAATTCTCTCTCGTCGATATCGAATCCGCGCACATACGCTTCCGCACCAAAGTAGATATCGCGTGACCGCATCAAATGCGAGTCGCGGAAAGAAGTGATCGTAAGAAGACGTCTGCGGGTCAGCATGATCCTGCACCCATATGCACCGCCCAGCTCCCGGATCTGATGCCACAAATATTCACCTGACAAAATGCTGCGCAGCACTTGCATCTTTCCGGTATACACCTGTGGGAAGCGGACCGCCATGGACACATATTGGACCATGGAAGGTGTCATGATGCCCAAAGTCTCCGAGTCCAACGGGGGGCGCTCCGCTTTTTCCATACGAGTGCTTCGTTCCGGAAGTCTGATAAGACTGGAAGATACTGTTTCCCGGATGAATTTGTCCTCTTTTTCATCTGCAGTGTAATGGACCAGCATCCTTTCTCGAGCGAAAACGACCTGGATCAAATGCTTCCAAGTTGCGATCATATCGTCGATCTGTTGGTCGAAATCGCCCAGAAGCTCCCGCAGCCGATCGGTGAAGCTGAAACCAGTGATCCTGCTCTGCAGGACCTGTCCATGATCGAAATGGCCGAGCGCCAGTGAGGCTGCAAGCTCATCACCATCCCCATTCAAACGGGATTCGCGGCTTGCCAGCATTTCCCTGAGGACTTCCAGGATCCTCTCCTTATCATCGAACACGGTATCCTGGATCTGCTCCAAAGCCAGATCCAAAGCCCGTTCCAATTTCGGATACAGGCATTTCAGTGAGATCACATAATAGGGATCGCAGCCCTCTTCAGTGCTATTGTAGATGCCTGGCGACATCCAGATACCGCCGGTATTTTTATCGATTTCATGCGTCAGCTGCGCATAGGTATGCTTCGTCGTATCCAGACTCCCGAGAAGCTCCATCAGCATTCCCACATATGGCAACTCATCCACACGGACCCTGTCCAACGGGAACAGAAGCTGCATGTAGGCGATCCCCTTTGTGACGGCATGATACACTTGCGTCGTTACGGTATCGATCTTGGTGATCTGGTACGGATAGGGTTCTGTCGTACGCTTGATATCAGCGATCGAAAGCATGGGGATGGACGACAGCGCTTCCTTGGTCTCTTCCTTCGCCTGATAGGCCAGGAGGCCTTCACGCGCATCGATCAGCTTTTGTTTGCCAGAAGCATCCAATGCCAGCCATGCTCTTTTGCTGCGTTCTTGTTCTTCAAGCTCTCTGCGCTTCGCAAGCTCTGCATCCGGCTGCATCACATATTGCAGCACATGGGTCTCTTCCAGGAAGATGTCTCGGACCAGTTCCTTCAAATAGCCATCACGCACCGCAGCCCGCACAGAATCTATGATCTCATCGATCTTGAGCTGCGCAAAAGGATCGATCCCGCGTTTTACGCCGGACACGACAGACATCATGTAGAGAAGCCCCGTAGGCAGTGAGGACTGGTTGCCTTCACGCATCCGGAATTCCGCGCGGTTCAAAGCGCCTTCCAGCTGGTCTTCCTCAAATCCTTCTTCCGCGATCTTCTGGCATACGGTGCGGATCGTATCATAGAAGAGCTGCTCTTTCTCCGGATCCGCG
>JAILDJ010000170.1 GCA_024689505.1 Clostridiales bacterium | reverse complement strand
CTCGTCCTGACGGCGGTACCGTTTACCGATGGAACCGGCATCATCGTACTGGCAGCTGTACTTCGCAGAAAGCTCCTCATACAGCTTCAGCGCGCTCTCAGAGAGCTTCTTGGACAGCGGCAGGACCGCGATCTTGACAGGTGCGATGGCGGGATGGAACCTGAGGACGCTGCGCTTGTCGCCGTTCTCCAGTTCTTCCTCATCGTAAGCCTCGCAGAGGAATGCCAGGGTGACGCGATCAGCACCCAGCGAAGGCTCGATGACGTACGGCAGATACTTCTGATTCTTTTCCTGATCGAAATACGTCATATCCTGGCCGGAATGTTCCTGATGACGGCCCAGATCGTAATCCGTACGATCCGCGATGCCCCAAAGCTCGCCCCAGCCGAAGGGGAAGGTATATTCGATGTCGCTGGTACCTTTGGAATAAAACGCAAGTTCTTCTTTGGAATGCTCGCGCAGACGCAGGTGCTCCTCATTGATGCCCAGCTTCTTAAGCCAGTTCAGGCAGAAGTCTTTCCAGTAGGTGTACCACTCCAGGTCCGTTCCGGGCTCGCAGAAGAACTCCAGTTCCATCTGCTCGAACTCACGGGTACGGAACGTGAAGTTGCCGGGCGTGATCTCGTTACGGAAGGCTTTACCCACCTGACCGATGCCGAAGGGGATCTTCTTACGGGTCGTACGCTGGACATTTTTAAAATTGACGAAAATGCCCTGCGCTGTTTCAGGCCGCAGATATACGGTATTCTTCGCATCCTCGGTAACACCCATGAAGGTTTTGAACATGAGGTTGAACTGACGGATGCCGGTAAAATCATGTTTGCCGCAGTTCGGGCACAGCACATTGTGCTCTTCAATGAAAGCTTCCATCTCCTGGTTGCTCCAGCCGTCGACGGAACCTTCGATCGTCATCTGATTGTCAGCCAGATAGTCCTCGATGAGCTTATCGGCACGATAGCGGGACTTGCAGGCTTTGCAGTCCATCAGCGGATCATCGAAATTGCTGACGTGGCCTGTCGCTACCCAGACTTCAGGATTCATAAGGATGGAACAATCCACACCAACGTTCAAAGGATTACGGCGGATGAAGGAATCCCACCACGCTGTTTTAACATTATTTTTCAGTTCGACGCCCAGCGGGCCGTAGTCCCAGCTGTTGGCCAGGCCGCCGTAGATCTCGGAACCTGCATAGATAAAACCGCGTGCTTTACACAGCGCAACGATTTCTTCCATGGTTTTTTTAGTCAAAGTAGTACTTCCTCTCAAAAAATAGTAGTTTAATCTTCAAAAGTATAGCAAAACCAAGGTCAATTGTCAATGACAGGACGGGCTTTTAGGTCCATGTTTTCCACATTCTCCGCAAAAGCAAGACTTTTCAGCGGCATACCCAGATTCATGACCGTATAGGAACGGATCGGCTGCTTGATCTGCTGCCGGATCTCGTCAGATATCGTAAACTTATACACTTTCTGCACCGGCGCATCGATCATGTACCGCATAGCCGCGACGGCACCTGGCCTGAGACTTCTCAGACCCGCACCCATACAGGCAGGACAGACAAGACCGCCCTCTTCCTCCCGGAAGTGCCATCCATCCGTCTGGTCGTAGGACCTGCCGCAGCGCAGGCAGCGATCCAGTTCCGGGCGAAAACCACTGTCGGACATCAGTCGCAGCATGAACGTCTGCGCGATCAGATACGGATCCGCATCTTTCTGCTCCAGCGCGTGCAGACCGTACAGCAACAGTCGGACCAGGTCACTATTGTCCTCACCGTCGACGGAAAATCCACGGGACAGTTCCAGCATGATGGATGCATAGGCCAGCACGTCGACGTTCGACCGCAGACCGTAAAAGCTCTCCAGGATCTCATACTCCTTGATGTAGTAGAAAGTCTTGCCGCGGTCCAAGACAAAGGAGCTGTAACAAAACAGCTGCGACGGTGCAGCAAACCTTCCGGATTGAGACTTCGCGCCTTTGGCCAGCACCGGGATCTTTCCCATATCGCCGGTCAGCACCAGCAATCGCTTGTCCTTCTCTCCCATCGGATCCTGTTGGATGACGATGCCTTTGACTTTGATCTGTGCCATGGAACTGCCTCATCATTGGTCCAGTGTACGCACGTCGTAACCCATATTGCGCACCTGGATATCACTGTCCCGCCAACCGTTCTTCACCTTGACGAACAATTGCAGGTTCACTTTGATGCGGAAAAAATGCTCAAGCTCATGCCGCGCCTGCATGCCGATCTCACGGATCGTGCGGCCGCCCTTGCCGATGATGATCGGCTTATGGGAGTCACGCTCGCAGATGATCGCCGCACTGACGTCCAATATGTCCTCTCCTGCGCGGTTCGTACGTTCCTCGAACTGTTCGATCACCACAGCGATCCCGTGTGGGATCTCCTGATCGAGCACGTACAGGGCTTTTTCACGGATGAATTCCGCCGCCAGCTGCCGTTCGGGCTGGTCTGTGATCATGTCCTCGGGGAACAGCTGCTCTCCCTCCGGCAGATACTGATCGATCAGTTCCAGCAAAGTATCGACGTTCGTACCTTCATACGCCGAGATCGGGACGATCTCCTTGAAGGCGAACGCATCAGCATAGGCCGGGACCGTTTTCAGCAGTGTATCATCCTTCACTGAGTCGATCTTATTGACCACAAGGAATATGTTGCTGCGCGGATCCAGGGTCTTGAGGATGTTCAGGTCCGCTTCTGCGGGCTTGCCCGGCTCTACGAGCAGCAGGATGATGTCCACGTCTCCTACAGTGCTGTATGCCGCTTTCATCATGTATTCATCCAGCTTGTGCTTCGGTTTGTGGATGCCGGGGGTGTCGATGAAGATCATCTGACCGCCGTCATAATTGTAGACGCACTGGATCCGGTTGCGGGTCGTCTGCGGCTTTTTTGAGGTAATGGCGAACTTTTCGCCCATGATCTGGTTCAGCAAAGTGGACTTGCCTACATTCGGTTTCCCAATAATAGAAATGAATCCTGATTTCATATGTCTCCTGCTATGGCAGGTCGGATCCTGTCGAACACTGCCTGGTTTTCACGGATCTTGGCGCCATTGCCGACGACGCAGAACGAACCTTGTTCCTCCAAAGTATGCAGGACGTCCGCCATTGCACGGATGTCCTCTTGCGTGGTCTCCAGGATCTCGGTACGAGTACGCTGGCGGTCCTCATCCGAGACGCCATCCAGCCAGAAACGGATCACCGCTCCGCTTTTCGCCGACACCGACATCGGCTGAGACAACCGGCTGATGGTGCCAATGATGTATTTACTGAATTCTCTTTCGTCGATATCAAAACCGCGCACATACGCTTCCGCGCCAAGATAGATATCGCGCGACCGCAGCAGATGCGGATCCCGGAAGGACGTGATCGTCAGCAGGCGTCTGCGGGTCAGCATGATCCTGCAACCATACGCACCGCCCAGTTCCCGGATCTGATGCCACAAATATTCACCCGATAGAATGCTGCGCAGTACCTGCATCTTTCCGGTGTAGACCTGTGGGAAACGGACCGCCATGGACACATATTGGACCATGGAAGGTGTCATGATGCCCAAAGTCTCCGTCTCCAATGGTGGCTGCTCCGCTTTTTCTGTACGGGTGCTTCGTTCCGGGAGCCTGGCAAGTTTGGAAGATACCGTTTCACGGATGATCCTGTCCTCTTTTTCATCCGCAGTGTAATGGACCAACATCCTATCGCGTACGAAAACGGCCTGGATCAACAGTTTCCAAGCAGCGATCATATCATCGATCTGCTGATCGAAATCCCCCAAAAGCTCCCGCAGCCTGTCGGTGAACATGAAACCGGTGATCCTGCTCTGCACGACCTGCCCATGATCGAAATGGCCCAGAGCCAAAGAAGCCGCCAGCTCATCGCCATCCCCGTTCAAACGGGATTCACGGCTTGCCAGCATTTCCTTAAGGACTTCCTGGATCCGCCCTTTATCCTCGAACACGGTATCCAGGATCTGTTCCAAGGCCAGATCCAAAGCCTGATCCAACTTGGGATACAGGCATTTCAGTGAGATCACGTAATAGGGATCACAGCCCTCTTCGGTGTTATTGTAGATACCTGGCGACATCCAGATACCACCGGTGTTTTTATCGACCTCATGCGTCAGCTGGGCATAGGTATGACAGGTCGTATCCAGGCTGCCCAGAAGTTCCATGAGCATGCCCACATACGGCAGTTCTTCCACTTGGACCCTGTCCAGCGGGAACAGCAGCTGCATATAGGCGATCCCCTTTGTGACAGCATGATACACTTGCGTCGTTATGCTATCGATCTTGGTGATCTGGTATGGATAGGGTTCTGTCGTACGCTTGATATCAGCAATAGAAAGCATAGGGATGGAAGTCATTGCTTCCTTGGTCTCTTCCTTCGCCTGATAGGCCAGGAGACCTTCCCGCTCCTCCATCAACTGTCGTTTGCCTGAGGCATCCAATGCCTGCCATATGCTCTCGCAGCGTTCATGTTCCTCAAGCTCTCTACGCTCCGCAAGCTCCGCGTCCGGCCGCATCACATACTGCAGCACATGGGTCTCTTCCAGGAAGACGTCACGGACCAGATCCTGCAGGTATCCATCACGTACTGCGGCTCGAACAGAATCGATGATCTCGTCGATCCTGAGCTGTGCGAAAGGATCGATCCCGCGTTTGACGCCTGATACGACCGACATCATATAGAGAAGTCCCGTAGGCAGTGAAGACTGGTTGCCTTCACGCATCCGGAATTCCGCGCGGTTCAAAGCGCCTTCCAGCTGGTCTTCCTCAAATCCTTCTTCCGCGATCTTCTGGCATACGGTGCGGATCGTATCATAGAAGAGCTGCTCTTTCTCCGGATCCGCG
>JAILDJ010000108.1 GCA_024689505.1 Clostridiales bacterium | reverse complement strand
ATCGTCGCCATGTTTACTATGATGGGCGGCAAAAACGCCAAGCTGATGCTGGAATATCAGACAGCGCAGGATGTGATGAGCAAAGCCGGTACAGAATATGTACGCGGTATCCCCGTGGTCAAGATCTTCCAGCAGACCGTGTATTCCTTCAAAGCGTTCAAAGAAGCCATCGAGGACTACAGTACCAAAGCTGAAAAATACACAGGTAAGATCTGCCGGCTGCCGCAGTCGGTCAATCTGACCGCTACAGAAGGCGCATTCATCTTCCTGGTTCCCGTGGCATTGATCCTGGCTCCGGGAGCTCTGAAATCCGGTGATTTCAGTGGATTCGTAACAAACTTTGCCTTTTATGCAGTGTTCTCCGCGATCATCTCTACGGCACTGGCAAAGATCATGTTTGCCGCAAGCGGGATGATGCTGGCCAGGACGGCGCTGAACCGTATCGCGCAGGTGATGGATGCACCGACGCTGGAGATCACAAAGACGCCGCAGGCACCGAAGGACAACGGCGTGGCATTCAAAGACGTCAGCTTTACCTATGACGGTACAGATATCCCCGCATTGGATCATGTTTCCTTCAAGGCGGAGCCTGGTCAGACCGTGGCATTAGTTGGCCCGTCCGGTGGTGGGAAGACCACGGCGGCCAGCCTGATCCCGCGTTTCTGGGATGTGGATTCCGGTACGGTGGAGGTCGGTGGCGTGGACGTCCGGCAGACCGATCCGCATGTGCTGATGGATCAAGTAGCCTTTGTATTCCAGAACGACCACTTGTTCAAAGCATCCGTTCTGGAAAATGTGAGGGCAGCGAGGCCAACTGCTTCCAGAGCGGAAGTGCAGGCAGCCCTTTCTGCCGCGCAGTGCGATGAAATCCTGGAAAAACTGCCGAAGGGCATGGATACGATCATCGGGACCGAAGGCACCTATCTTTCCGGCGGTGAACAACAGCGTGTCGCTTTGGCCAGAGCGATCCTGAAGGATGCACCGATCGTTGTGCTGGATGAGGCGACGGCTTTCGCGGATCCGGAAAACGAAGCTCTGATCCAGAAGGCTTTTGCGGTATTGACAAAAGGCCGCACGGTGATCATGATCGCACATCGCCTGTCCACAGTCGTCGGAGCGGATAAGATCGTTGTGCTGGACGGCGGCCATGTGGTCGAAGAGGGGACGCATGCCCAGCTCGTGCAAGCGGGCGGTCTGTATGCACGCATGTGGGAAGATTACAACCAGGCCGTGCAATGGAGGATCTCTACCGGCGAGGAGGTGCGATAAATGTTTGGGAAAAGTTTTCAACGCAAATATGCCTTGACGGATCAAGGCGTGAAGAATACAAAGCAGGGGACGCTTTGGACGGTCATCGTGAATCTTCTGATGATGGGCGGCATGGGCATCCTGTATCTGCTGATGTCAAAATACATGGATACGCTGACCCAGGGTGCGCCGCTGCCGAACACGATCGTTTTTATTCTTCTGGTGCTGGCTTTCGTCCTTTTGTCTTTGCTTACACATCTGCAGCAATACCGTGCGACATACGGTCTTGTTTACAGAGAAGTCAAGACCGTGCGCATCGGCCTGGCGGAGCGGCTGCGGAAGCTCCCGCTGGGGTATTTCGGTAAACGGGATCTGGCAGATCTCACGGAAACGATCATGGGCGATGTGAATCGCCTGGAGCATGTCTGGTCCCACTGCCTCGGTTATCTTTATGGTTCCTATATTTCAACGGTTGTCATTGCAATCGGTGTTTTCATCTATGATTGGCGGATGGCGCTGGCCTGCCTGTGGGGTGTACCGGTGGCGTTTGCCCTGCTCTTCGGAAGCCGGAAGCTTGCGAAGCGTCGATCCGAAGTCACCAAAGCAGCAGGCGTTCAGGTCGCGGAAGGGATCCAGGAGACGCTGGAGAACATCCGGGAGGTCCGTGCGACAAATCAAGAGGATCGTTTTCTGAAAAACCTGTATGACAAGATCGATCATCATGAAAAGACGATGCTGCAGGGAGAACTCACCGCTGGGATCTTCGTGAATGCGGCCAGTGTCATCATGCGGTTGGGCGTCGCGACGACGATCCTGACCGGCACAAAACTGATCCTTTCCGGAAAGATCGAATTCATGCCGCTGTTTGCGTTCCTGATGGTGATCACCCGCGTGTATGCACCTTTTGACCAGGCGCTGGCACTGATCACGGAGATGTTCATGTCACAGATCTCCGCAAGCCGGATCATGGAGATCTACGATACCAAGACCGCGGAAGGATCGGGTACATTCGCACCGAAAGGTCATGATATCGTCTTTGAGAACGTCGGCTTTGCCTATGATGATGAGCAGGTATTGCATGGTGTGAACTTTACCGCGAAAGAGGGAGAAGTCACCGCGTTGGTCGGCCCCTCGGGTTCCGGAAAGAGTACCTGTGCAAGGCTGGCAGCGCGGTTGTGGGATATCTCCGAAGGCAGCATCAAGGTCGGAGGCGTGGATATCGGCACGGTCGATCCGGAAGTGCTGCTCAGCGATTATTCCATGGTCTTCCAGGATGTGGTCCTCTTTGACGATACCGTAATGGAGAATATCCGGCTTGGGAAGCATGGTGCGACAGACGAGGAAGTGCGGGCAGCCGCCGCAGCGGCCAACTGTGATGAGTTCGTAGAGAAGCTGCCGTTAGGCTATGCAACGCCGATCGGTGAGAATGGCGCGAAGCTTTCCGGCGGCGAACGCCAGCGCATCTCCATCGCAAGAGCGCTGCTGAAGAATGCACCGATCGTGCTTCTGGATGAGGCGACAGCATCTCTTGACGTGGAGAACGAAACGAAGGTGCAAGGCGCTTTGTCACGCTTGCTGGCCGGGAAGACTGTGCTGGTCATCGCTCACAGGATGCGTACTGTAGAAGCAGCGGACAAGATCGTCGTGCTGGCAGACGGCAAAGTCGCCGAAGAGGGCAGCCCCGCTGAACTTTTGGCAAAAGAAAACGGTATATTCCGCCGCATGACGCAGCTTCAGAATGCCAGTGCAGGCTGGAGTTTGTAGAAAAGAGGTGTTCATTATGAAGAAAACATCAGTGATCGGTGTGATCATCGCCGCGATCCTCTATTGCGGTCTGTTTGTGCTGGCATCCAGCTGTGGATTGATCCATCCTGCCTGTTATGCCTATGCAGGCACGTTCATTCCGCTTTTGTTCAGTTTTGTTTATCTCTATACAGCGGCACAAATGCAATGCTTCGGAGCGGCACTTGTATTGAATGGCTTTATGGTGATCGT
>JAILDJ010000114.1 GCA_024689505.1 Clostridiales bacterium | reverse complement strand
CCATCCGCTGAATTCATTAGGTGATTATATTTACGTTGTCATATGCTCATTTTACAAGGACAAGATCATCCTGAGCAGGCAGAAGAAGAAACAAACCTGGGAAACACAGGGCGGACATATTGAAGCCGGAGAGACGCCCATGGAGACGGCAAAACGTGAACTGTTTGAGGAAAGCGGGATTCGAAACGCTGAAATCATTCCAATTTGTGATTACTATGGATATGATGCGGATTCTCACGCTAACGGCATGGTATTTGCGGCTATTGTGCATGAAATGGGAGATCTGCCGGACAGTGAGATGGCGGAGGTCAAGGCTTTTATTCATATGCCAGAAGAACTGTCCTATCCTATGGTAACACCATTATTGTTTGAAGAATCCAGAAAAAGAATCGAGGGTTTAGTTAACGAATCCCCCAGGAGCCCCTATGAAAATCTTAATCAGTGCATGCCTGATTGGCACGAATTGTAAGTACAATGGTGGCAATAACCGAAATGAAAAGGTCATGCAGTTCATAGAAGGCCATGATGTGATCCCCATTTGCCCCGAGGTCATGGGCGGTCTGCCCACGCCCAGGGTTCCTGCGGAGATCGTCTGTGGCACTGTCGTGAACCGTGAGGGCAGAAGTGTCGATCGGGAGTATCGGCGCGGTGCGCAGAAAGCGCTGGAGATCGCGGTCAGAGAGCAGCCGGACCTGATCGTTCTGCAGTCGCGCAGTCCCAGCTGCGGTGCCAAACAGCGGTACGATGGGACGTTTTCAGGCACGTTGATCTCGGGACGAGGCGTTACGGCCGAGCTGCTGGTGCAGCACGGCTTCCACGTGGTAGATGTTGAGGACCTGTGAGAAAGAGAGGTATCATGACATATAAAGAAGTTGGCTTCCGGGCCTTTTATCAGCATTTCTGCGGATTTCCGATCACGGACGAGCACAGGAAACTGGTCGAGAACTATCCTGGTGCGGGCGAGGCGGACAGCATGCTGGTATATGGTTATATCGATCACACCGCCGGCATGACCCTGGAGGTGCTGTGTCTGGCGGTCCGGGAGGAAAACAGTTATCATTTCTTCAACACGCAGAAGACGGGCCGCGTGTCGCTCAAGGCCGAAGCGGTGCAGGATCTGGAGTTTGCGTTCTTTGCGGATAAGGATGGCCATCTGAAGAAGCGGTATCAGAAGCAGATCCAGGAGCTGGAAAAGGGGCATCGGGCCAATGAAAATGTTGAAAAGACCAGAGAATTGACGTTCCTGGACCCGGTGCGGCATCCCTATCACCCGGACGATATCCTGGTGTTCCTGCTTAAGGATGGCCTGCAGCCGGAAGGGCGCCGGGTACGGATCAACGATCTGGACGGGCATACGTTCATAGGCGAGCTGCTGGAGGAGCCCGAGGCGGACTTTGGATATCACCAGGGTGAGACCATCGCGTTTGTGGTGCAGGAAGATAAGGATCATCATGTATTCTGCTGCTCCAACATGAATCCCAGCAGGAAGCTGAAAGCCTCCGACCTGGAAGATGGAAGCATGCTGAAGGAAGCGGTCTCCGCGTTCAACAAGGAACGGACCCAGGACCATCTGCTGGACATTCTGGAGCTCTTGCGGGACAGCTGGGTATGGATCCCCTGTACGGCGATCCCATCGGAACAGGATCATGAGGCGGTGCTGAAGATGTTGCAGGAGGCTGGAGATGATCCATCCGCCATGGTCGGCAAAGAGATCACCATGAAAGACAGTGTGCGCCTGGTCCCGGACATTCTATCCAACGGGTCTGAATTCTTCTTCCCGATCTTTTCCAGCGCGGAAGAGATGGGCGAGTACGGCGAACATTTCTCCAAGATCCAGAAGCACGTCCTGGAAGCGATCGCCCTGGCGCGCAACAACGAAAAGGATCCGGCAGGCATCGTGCTGAACGCCTTCACCGAACCCTTTATCCTTGATAAACAATTGTATGATATCGTTGAAAAGATGAAATCCAGGATCGTGGAAGAGTGAGTGGATTCCATGGGCTGGGAAACCTGAAAGGATAGTGGATCGTGGATATCAAGCATTTCTACATTGAGAGCGGACAAGGGGATCCGATCATTCTCCTCCATGGCAATGGGGAGAGCAGTGACTATTTCAAGAACCAGATGGATGCCTTTGCGGAGCACTATCACGTCTATGCGATAGACACCAGAGGGCATGGAAAGACGCCGAGAGGAGACAAGCCTTTCACCATACGGCAGTTTTCGGATGACCTGCTGGGGTTTATGGACGAGCATCAGATCGAAAAGGCGCACATACTCGGCTTTTCGGACGGTGGAAACATCGCCATGATCTTCGCGATGCAGCATCCGGAGCGGGTCGACCGCTTGATCCTGGACGGCGCGAACTTAGATCCCCGTGGAGTAAAGCCTGCCGTGCAGATCCCCATCGAGATCGGGTACAGGATCGCGAAAAGGTTTGCAGAAAAAAGCGATTCCGCCAAAGCGAATGCGGAGATGCTGGGCCTGATGGTCAATGATCCAAACGTAGCGCCGGAGGAGCTTGCGGTCATACAGTCAAAGACGCTGGTCATGGCCGGGACCAAGGATCTGATCCGGAGGGAACATACGAAGCTGATCGCGGCCAGCATCCCGGAAGCGGACCTCGTTTTCATCGAAGGGGATCATTTTATCGCCGCGAAGCATCCGGAGGAATTCAATCGGGTCGTGCTGCAATTCCTGGATCGGTGAGCGGAGGAAAAGGATATGTGGAAATGCCCCAAGTGCGGCCGCACTTTTAAGAACGTGAACCAGGATCACTATTGCGGGAAAGCCCCGGAAACGGTCGACGCATATATCCTCGCCCAAGACGAAGGGGTCCGTGACAAACTGCAAAGCGTCCGGTCCGTACTCAAAAGAGAACTTCCGGATGCGACG
>JAILDJ010000113.1 GCA_024689505.1 Clostridiales bacterium | reverse complement strand
CCATCCGCTGAATTCATTAGGTGATTATATTTACGTTGTCATATGCTCATTTTACAAGGACAAGATCATCCTGAGCAGGCAGAAGAAGAAACAAACCTGGGAAACACAGGGCGGACATATTGAAGCCGGAGAGACGCCCATAGAGACGGCAAAACGTGAACTGTTTGAGGAAAGCGGGATTCGAAACGCTGAACTCGTTCCTGTTTGTGATTACTATGGATATGATGCGGATTCTCACGCCAATGGCATGGTATTTGCGGCTATCGTCCATGAAATGGGAGATCTGCCGGATAGCGAGATGGCGGAGGTCAAAGCTTTTAGTCATATGCCAGAAGAACTGTCCTATCCTATGGTAACACCATTATTGTTTGAAGAAGCACGGAAAAGAATCGAGGGTTTAGTTTAACGAATTCCCCCCAGGAGCCTCTATGATAATCTTAATCAGTGCGTGCCTGATAGGCACGAATTGCAAGTACAACGGTGGCAATAACCGGAATGAAAAGGTCATGCAGTTCTTGGAAGGCCATGAGGTGATACCAATTTGCCCCGAGGTCATGGGCGGTCTGCCGACGCCCAGGGTCCCTGCGGAGATCGTCGGCAGCACGGTCATAAACCGCGAAGGCAGAAGTGTCGATCGGGAGTATCGGTGCGGTGCGCAGCAGGCGTTGGAGATCGCTGTCAGAGAGCAGCCGGACCTGATCATTCTGCAGTCGCGCAGTCCCAGCTGCGGCGTCAAACAGCGGTACGATGGTACGTTTTCAGGTACGTTGATTCCGGGGCAGGGCGTGACGGCTGAACTGTTGGTGCAGCATGGCTTTCACGTGATGGATGTTGAGGATCTGTGAGAAAGAGGGGAGAACATGACCTATAAAGAAGTTGGCTTCCGGGCCTTTTATCAACACTTTTGCGGGCTTCCGATCACGGACGAGCACAGGAAGCTGGTCGAGAACTATCCTGGCGCGGACGAGGCGGACAGCATGCTGGTATATGGTTATATCGATCACACCGCCGGCATGACCCTGGAGGTGCTGTGTCTGGCGGTCCGGGAGGAAAACAGTTATCATTTCTTTGACACACAGAAGATGGGCCGCGTTTCACTTAAGGCGGAAGCGGTGCAGGATCTGGAGTTTGCGTTCTTCGCGGATAAGGACGGTCATCTGCAGAAGCGGTATCAGAAGCAGATCCAGGAGCTGGAAAAGGGGTATAAGGCCAATGAAAATGTTGAAAAGACCAGAGAATTGACCTTCCTGGACCCGGTCCGGCATCCCTGCCACCCGGATGATATCCTGGTGTTTCTGCTGAAGGATGGCCTGCAACCGGAAGGACGCCGCGTACGGATCCATGATCTGGACGGGCATACGTTCATAGGTGAACTGCTGGAGGAGCCCGAGGCGGACTTTGGATATCACCAGGGCGAGACCATCGCTTTCGTGGTACAGGAAGATAAGGATCATCATGTTTTCTGCTGCTCCAACATGAATCCCAGCAGGAAGCTGAAAGCCTCCGACCTGGAAGATGGCAGGATGCTGAAGGAAGCGGTCTCCGCGTTCAACAAGGAACGGACCCAGGACCATCTGCTGGACATTCTGGAGCTCTTGCGGGACAGCTGGGTATGGATCCCCTGCACGGCGATCCCATCGGAACAGGATCATGAGGCGGTGCTGAAGATGTTGCAGGAGGCCGGAGATGATCCATCCGCCATGGTCGGCAAAGAGATCACCATGAAAGACAGCGTACGGCTGGTCCCGGACATTCTATCCAACGGGTCTGAATTCTTCTTCCCGATCTTTTCCAGCGCGGAGGAGATGGGTGAGTACGGTGAACGCTTCTCCAAGATCCAGAAGCACGTCCTGGAAGCGATCGCTCTGGCCAGGAACAACGAAAAGGATCCGGCAGGCATCGTGCTGAATGCCTTCACCGAACCCTTTATCCTTGATAAACAATTGTATGATATCGTTGAGAAGATGAAATCCCGGATCGTGGAAGAGTGAACAGATTTCATGGACCGGGACACCTGAAAGGACAGCAGATCATGGACATCAAACATTATTACATCGAAAGCGGACAAGGTGATCCGATCATTCTCCTCCATGGCAATGGAGAGAGCCGTGACTATTTCAAGAACCAGATGGATGCTTTTGCTGAACAGTATCACGTCTATGCGATCGACACCAGAGGGCATGGAAAGACCCCCAGAGGCGACAAGCCGTTTACGATCCGGCAGTTTGCAGAAGACCTGCTGGGGTTCATGGACGAGCACCAGATCGAGAAGGCGCATCTGCTTGGATTCTCCGACGGCGGGAATATCGCCATGATCTTCGCGATGCAGCATCCGGAGCGGGTCGACCGCTTGATCCTGGATGGCGCGAATTTAGATCCCCGCGGGGTAAAGTCTGCCGTGCAGATCCCCATAGAGATCGGGTACAGGATCGCGAAAAGGTTTGCAGAAAAAAGCGATTCCGCCAAAGCGAATGCGGAGATGCTGGGCCTGATGGTCAATGATCCAAACGTAGCGCCGGAGGAACTTGCGGGCATACAGGCCAGGACGCTGGTCATGGCCGGGACCCATGACATGATCCGGAGAGAACACACGAAGCTGATCGCGGCCAGCATCCCGGTGGCGGACCTTGTTTTCGTCGAAGGGGATCATTTCATCGCCGCGAAGCATCCGGAGGAATTCAACCGGGTCGTGCTGCAATTCTTGGATCGGTGAGCGGAGGAGAAGGATATGTGGAAATGCCCCAAGTGCGGCCGCACCTTTAAGAACGTGAACCAGGATCACTATTGCGGGAAAGCCCCGGAAACGGTCGACGCATATATCCTCGCCCAAGACGAAGGGGTCCGTGACAAACTGCAAAGCGTCCGGTCCGTACTCAAAAGAGAACTTCCGGATGCGACG
>JAILDJ010000078.1 GCA_024689505.1 Clostridiales bacterium | reverse complement strand
GCGTCTGTCTTCCAAATCAGGTAAGACTGTAAAATGAACAGTATTGTGAAGCCTCGAAGAAAACAATACGGTAAAAAACTTAAGAATTCAGCCTGATCTGGCGCTAGACTACCTGATATAATGAATCAACAGATAAAAATCAGGTTGAATTTGATAAAGTGGCCGTAAATTGACAGTATTCTGGGACCCCAACGACTTATATCAGGTTCGGTTTCAGAATTTACCTGATCAGACGACTGTATAAGCAAAAATCAGGTACTGATTTCTGCATGACTCTTGTAACTCATGATTTCCTTTACATAAAACAGCTGCCTGAAACCTTCCTTCCAGGCAGCTGTTCTTTTTTATCTTCGTGCTCTTCTCCGCAAAAACTGCTGCAGTTTGTGGGAGTAAGCAGGTTCGCTCAGGATCACGACCGTAAGGTCTCCGTTTTCCTCGCAGGCATCTTCCAGCATGGTAAGGAACTGTGTATAGTAGGCCTCCAGGTTGCTTTTGAGCTTTGCCACGCCTTCGATGTAGATCTCGGTCTCTTCGTTGGCGGTGCTTAAGCAGTCGTACAATGCGTCCAGATTCGCGCCGTAGTACTCCGGAAGATCCAGCTGATCTTTCAGTGTCTGGTGCAGGTCAGCTTTGGATCTGATCTTACGACCATCGATGAATGCCGTTTTCATGATCTTTTTCCTCCTGAAACCATCATTTTAGTACAGCTGTGTGAACGTTTCGTAGTGGTCCTTCGTGTAGTAGATCGCCCCGTTCTTACCGAAAACGATGCGCTCTCCTCCGCGATAGCCGCCCGTATAGTTCACGTCACATTCCGTGTAGCGGGTGTTCGACGGCAGCTGGCCTTCATAATTGCCAAAACGGTCGCCGCCGATGCTCATGCCCGGCGCTACTTCATCCAGATTGCCAAGGCTGGAGTCCCAGCCCAGCTCCATAGCTTCTCGCTTGGTGATGAAATTGTCCGGAAGGTGGCCGAACTCGTGGATATAGGCGGCCACTTCTTCCGGTGACGTATAAGTTCCTGATTCGGTCACGCCTAAACCGGCTGCATCAGCCTGGCTCTCCGCGGCAGAAGGGACGGACGCATCGTCCGCGGCGTTATCCTTCGCCGCCTGCGGAAAATCCACCGCAGGGGTCCAATAATGCTGCTGGTAGATATCCGTGAAGCGATAATTGACACGGGCATTGCCATCGCCCATGCGGACGTTGGTGATCTCCAGCTTCCCGGATACCGTCAGCGTATCGCCAATGAAGTAGGTATCCTGATACTCGCCCTCGTAGGTGTAATAATCACACAGGAAATCGATCGTATCTCCATCGTTGATGGTATCGTAACTCTTGGCAACGGTCTGGGTCTCGTCTTCGGTGTAGACCGTGCGGGCACCCACCACTTCGCCCTTGCCGGTGTTACCATCGATGACGGTCAGCAGCTCGACGCGCTGGCCGTTCAGGAGCGCCGGGATATGTCCATGGATCTCATCGCCGGTGGTATAATCGTAATAATACGCGATCGGCTGGCCATTGACCGCGACCCAGGTGAAATCGGTCTCGGCCACCAGGTCACCATCATCGTTGAACTCGAAGACGTTGTCACGGCCCATATCCATGTAGCCGGCACCGTCATCATAGAACATGCCCTGTTCCAGACCGGTGAGCAGTTCCCATTGATCTTCCGTCAAAGAGATGACCTGTTCTCCGGCATCGTTCTTCTTCCAGACCAGTTTGGTGGCGTCGAAGAAGTTGGCCGTAATGTATTCCGTGATCTCTTCGTCCGTCAAAGAACGATCCTGCAGGAACTGCGCGTTCTTGCCGCCGCCCAGTCCCAGGATGGAGCTGTAGTCGCCGCCCAGGAAACCACCCAAAAGGCTGCCCAGCATATCCGGGCTGGAGGCTCCGGAGGAACCACCCGTCAGGCCGCCCAAGAGGCTTCCGAACATGGAGTCATAGCCGCCGGCACCAGCCTGTCCGCAGACTTCCAGGCTCGCGAACTCACGGATCGCATCGGAATAGCTGGAATCCATACCGATGGCATTGTAGGTGTTGACCGCGGAGTCGACACTGGAGGCCGAACGGTACGGGAAGTAGATGGAAATACCGTAGGAGTTGCTCATGTCGGCGGAGGTACGGTTGTACTTGACCGCGCCCTGCAGGGCGTCAGCCAGTTTCTGACCTTCCTTATTGCCGACGTTCTTCGCGAAATGCACAAGGTCGACCTGATCGATCTGCGTGGAGCGGGCAAACTCGCGGGTGCTGTTGCGCGCGTCGGAGATCTTGGTGTAGTCCTTGTTTTTGATCATCTTGGTCAGCGACTTGGAGAAGCTCTTCAGCGAATCAGGCGCCGAATAACTGAGCTCCGCCAGGTCTACGACAGACAGGGTCGCGGACTGGCCGCGGCAGGTCCTGCCGCAGGTCTCCACGAAGGTGTCGACGATGTTCTTGCCGATATCGACCGTAGCCATGGACGGATCGCTGCACAGAGCGGTCAGCCAGTCGGTGTAGTACCAGCCCACACCAGGCTCCGTCTCCTCGGAGGCGATCATATAGTCCGCAAAGTCGTCCAGCATAAGACCGGTCTCGACTGTAGCCATAAGGCAGGCGTCGAAGCCGATGAAATCGAACTTGGTACCGGCCTTCTTCAGCGCTTCGTTGACGCCGGCCAGGCTCATGGAACCGGCGCGGACGTTCTTTTCATCATAACCGTAACCCTGTACGGATCCCCCGCCGTGATCCCAAAGGATCAGTTCCTGACGGTTGGCCGGGAAGTTCTTCGTGCAGTATTTGATGAAAGTGGTCAGCGTGTCCGGATCGACCATGGACTTGTTGCCCATGTCGGTCTCCAGAGGCTGCAGGCCGCCTTTGACGACCTTATAGATCTGGTTCGTGGTACTGCTGATGTTCTGGTTCTGCCAACGTTTGCAGCCGCCGGTGTAAACGATGATGTTGACGCTGTCGTTGAGCGCGGCGTTGCACATCTCGATCAGATCGCGGGTGGCCATGCCGGAACGGGACTCCAGGTCCGTACCGCACATATAGATCATGATGGTGACCTTGTCCTTCTTGCCGCCCTTGATCGTGGTGTACTTTTCACGTATGCCATTGAGCACCGTAGTGTCCGCTTCCTGCTCCACGGTCTCCTCCTGCCAGGAGGTGTTGTCGTAGGTGGTACCGTTGGTGATGTTCTGCACCGCATTATCGGTAACGCCGAAGTTATAGCTGCCGGAGGAAGCTCCTCCGCCGCCGAACAGACCGCCCAGCAGACCGCTGAAGAGGCTCTTGCCGCCGCCAAACAGCAGGAAAAGGATCAGGATGATGATCAGCCATTTGCCGATCTTGAATCCTCCGCCGCCTCCGCTGTTGCTGCCGCCGTTGTTACCGCCGGTCAGGTTGATGAAGCCTTGGTTATTGTTCTGCTGTTGCTGTTGTTGCTGTTGTTGCTGTTGCTGCTGGTAACCCTGCTGATAGCCCTGCTGATAGCCCTGGTTATAACCTTGATTATAGCCCTGATTGTTCTGGCCTTGGTTGCTCTGACCGCCGCCCAGAAGACCGTTCAGCAGTGAACCGCCCAAGGAGCCGCCTTGCTGTTGCTGCTGGCCCTGGTTGCCCTGTCCGCCGCCCAGAAGACCGTTCAGCAGAGATCCGCCCAAAGAGCCGCCCTGCTGACCGCCCTGGTTTCCACCGCCGCCTAACAGACCGCCCAGCAGATCGCCGCCCAGGCCTCCGCCCGGCTGTTGCTGCTGATTTCCCGTAGGATTATCACCTAAAAGACCCAGAAGACCATCGACAAGACCTTTATCTTCCTCACTTTGCGGAGAATCCTCACGGCCTTCGCCTACCGGACCGGTGCCAAGACCTTGGTCATCCCGCCGTTTGGCTTCTTTATCACTTTCCGTGACATACTTTTTACGTCCCCGCGGACGTTTTTTCTCCTCTGCCATGAAATCATTCCTTCCTTAGTATGCTTCGTAAAGAAATTTGCTAACAGTATAGCAGATTATTTCACACTTTACCAGTATAAATTACGCGTCCTCCAGCTCGTCCGTCAGCCGGATGATCTCGTCGATGACGGTGCCAAGATAAGCGATCGTGTTCCTCAGCGGCTCATCGGTCGTGATGTCCACGCCCGCCAGCTGCGCGAGTCCGACCGGATCCAGGGTGCTGCCCGCTTTCAGGACTTTCTTCCAGTCCTCCACGGCCGGCTGTCCCAGTTCTTCCATGCGCCGCACTGCCTGCGTCGCGACTGTAAGACCGGCGCTGTAGGTGTAGGAATACAGGCCCATGTAATAATGCGGCTGACGCATCCAGGTCAGTTCCGCGCCGGGTACGATCTCCACGGCATCACCCCAGAATTTCTGCAGCGTTTCCTTGAACAGGCGATTCAACGTGTCCGCGGTGACACTGCCGCCGGCGTCGATGATCTTGTAGACTTCACGCTGATAGGCCGCTTCCATGAAGTGCGTCACGAAATTGTGATAATAGGTATGGCCGATCATGGAAGACAGGACCCAGCGGCGGAACCGTTTGTCCTGATTGGTCTTCATCAGGTAATGGGCCATGATCAGCTCGTTGCAGGTCGAAGGCGCTTCCACGAAATAGGTGGAGACTTCTGTGTCGAAGATGGACTGCTCACGGTTGCAGTTACGGAAGTGTCCGGCATGGCCCAGCTCATGCGCCAATGTAAAGACATCAGCCATGCGGTCGTTCCAGCTCAGCAGGATGAAGGATCCCTTGCCATAAGGGCTTGCACAGAAGCCGCCGGTGGATTTGCCCTGGTTCTTCGCGAAATCGACCCAACGATCCCTGTAAGCTTCATCGATCATGGAAACGTAGTCCTCGCCCAGGATGGCCAGACCGTTCTTGATATACTCCTTGGACTCTTCGATGGTGACCCGCGGATCATAATCCGGATCGACCGCGATCTTCAGATCCGCCCAGGTCATGCGGTCCAGCTTATGGACGCGCTTGAGCAGCTGCGCGTAGCGGCGCATATGCGGTGCCAGCTCGTTCATGATCAGGTCGATCTGACGGTCATACATCTCCCGGGTGACCTTCTGCCCGTGCAGCAGATATTCGAAAACATTGGCATAGCCGCGTTGGTCCGCCAGGATCTTATCCTTCGTGACTTCCGTGTTGTAGGTCTGCGCGGTTACGTTCTGATACTGCGCGATCTTTTCATAGAACGCGTTGAACGCGGCTCTGCGCACTTCCGGATCCGGATCGTATTCATAATCGTCCTCAAACAGAGAATAGCCCAGGGGATATTCTTTTCCATTCACAGTGAAGGATGGGAACTGCATGTCCGCCAGCTTCGCCATGTTGTAGATCTCCGACGGAGCACCCAACGTCTGGGACAGCGCCGCCAGGACCCTTTCTGTCTCCGGACTCAGCTGATACGGTTTATCCCGCAGGATGTCCGCAAGATAGCCCTTGCAGGTCTCGGTCTGTTGGATCGCCTCGCGGATAACCTCTTCCGGCTGCTCGATGATCTCGCTCTTGATGAAGCTCAGGCGGCTCATGATCCCCGTGTGAATCGTGCTGACACGGTTGTTCCGCTCCACGTTATGTTCATTGTAATAATCTACCGACACAGCCAGATCACAATAATTCCAGGTCAAGGTCAATTTTTCATACAGTTCACGGAACAGTTCCAGACAAGCAAGAATATTGTCAGGCGTGTCCAGATGCCCTTTATAAGTGCCTTCGATGATATCTGCCAGTTCGCGGACGCGTTCCACGTCCTTGTACATATCTTCTTCTGTTTTGTAGATCAGCGAGAGGTCCCAGGTCAGTTCAACCGGAACATCTGCACGTTTATTGAGTTCTGCCATTTTCGTTTACCCTTTCTACTGCAGGATGATTCATGTTTCATTGTAGTAAAGCAGTAGTTTTTTGTCAATGGATTTATACGGGGCTTCTTTTTCTCCTCTCTATGGAAAATCTCGGAAAATTCATAAAAATGAAACACTTTTTTTCAGTGATCTGTGGTATAGTATAAAAGACTTAACGTTGAAAGGAGTCATTACTATCATGGCAAACCGTTTTATCTTGAATGAAACTTCCTATCATGGCGCTGGCGCGATCCAGAACATCGTTCCGGAGATCCAGGCCCGCGGCTTTAAAAAGGCGTTCGTCGCTTCCGATCCTGGTCTGATCCAGTTCGGCGTCACCGCGAAGGTGACCGATCTGTTGGATGCGGCTGGCATCGCTTACACTGTGTACAGCAACATCCAGCCCAACCCCACCATCGAAAACGTACAGAGTGGTGTCAAGGCTTTTGCTGATGCAGAAGCTGACGTCATCATCGCGATCGGCGGTGGTTCTTCCATGGATACTGCCAAAGCCATCGGCATCATCAATACGAATCCGGAATTCGCGGATGTCCGTTCTCTGGAAGGCGTCGCTCCTACCAAGAACCCCTGCACCCCGATCCTGGCTGTTCCTACCACTGCCGGTACCGCTGCGGAAGTCACCATCAACTATGTCATCACCGATCCTGAATACAAGCGCAAGTTCGTCTGCGTCGATGTACATGACATTCCCGTGGTCGCTTTCGTCGACCCGGATATGATGAGCTCCATGCCCGCGGCTCTGTGCGCCGCCACCGGTATGGATGCGCTGACCCACGCCATCGAAGGTTACATCACCGCCGGTGCCTGGGAGCTGTCCGACATGTTCCATATCCGTGCGATCCAGATCATCGCCCGCTCCCTGCGTGCCGCCGTCGCCGGTGACCCGAAGGGCAAGGAAGACATGGCTCTGGCGCAGTATATCGCCGGCATGGGCTTCTCCAACGTCGGTCTGGGTGTCGACCACTCCATGGCCCATACTCTGTCCGCATATTACAACATGCCTCATGGTAAAGCCTGCGCGACCCTGCTGCCCACCGTCATGGCGTACAACGCACCTGTGACCGGTGAGAAGTATCGTGATATCGCTGCCGCTTTCGGTGTTGAAGGCGCTTACACGCTGCCTCTGGAAGAAGCACGCGCAGCCGCCGTCGCCGCCGTCAAGAAGCTGGGCGAGGATGTCGGCATCGTCATGAGCCTGAAGGGCGTCGTTCCGGAATCCGATGTGGATCAGCTGTCTGCTGACGCACTGAAAGATGCCTGCACGCCCGGTAATCCGCGTCCTGTCACGGTCGAGGATATCAAGGCCATGTACCTGTCTCTGATGTGAACACATCCATTCTGGGAGCTGCCCTTTCCGGCAGCTCCTTTTCTTTTCGGTCGCCGCATGTTATAATGAGCGCAAACACAACGAAAGGGGCATACCATGAAACTGCTATTGATCGATATCGACACCCTGCGGGCGGATCATCTGGGCTGCTATGGATATGACCGTGCCACATCGCCTGCCATCGATTCCATCGCGGCGGACGGCGTTTGTTTCCGGGATTACTATTGTTCCGATGCACCTTGCCTTCCCTCCCGTGCAGCGTTGTTCTCTTCCCGTTTTGGCTTCCATAACGGTGTGATCAACCATGGCGGTCTGCGCGCCGATCCTTTCCCGGAAGGCGCGTCACGCGGTTTCAAGGACAAAGCTGCCACCAGCAGTCTGCCTGCCATGATGCGTACCTATGGCATGTACACCGCTTCCATCTCCACATTCCCGGAGCGTCATTCGGCCTGGTGGTTCAATGCGGGGTTCAATGAAATGTACAACGTCGGGAAAAGCGGCGATGAAACGGCCGACGAGGTGACGCCGATCGCGCTGGACTGGCTGGACCGCAACCGTTCCCGCGAGGACTGGTTCCTGCATGTCCATTATTGGGATCCCCATACGGAATACCGTGCTCCGGCGGAACTTGGCAACCCCTTTGCAGGCCAGCCCAGCGAAGGACTCAGCTGGATCGATGAAGAGGTCTTCCGCAAACATCGCCAGGCTGTTGGTTTCCATACGGCACAGGAATTGAATATGTATGGGGAAAGCGTGAGCGAAGCACACAGGCTGCGGCAGCTTGGAAAGCTGGAATCCCTGGATGACGTCCGGCACAACATGGACGGTTATGACTGCGGCATCCTATATGCG
>JAILDJ010000060.1 GCA_024689505.1 Clostridiales bacterium | reverse complement strand
CGCGCGACGATGCTGCCGCTGTCGACCTCCTGGGTCGCGACCTCCGGCAGACTGCGGTTCATGATGGTGTTGGAGAAGAAGGTAAGCACCAGAAGCACCACGAGGAAAATGATCGCGGCGTTCTTTACCCAGTCTCTGTTTCTCACTTGTTCTTGCATTCTGTGAAACTCCTTTGTCTGCGCTGGAGCGCACGTTATCCCTTGACGCTGCCGGAATTGGCGATGCCCTCCACAAGATACTCTTCACCGTGCAGGAAGAGCAGCAGGGACGGGATCATATACACCGTGGCCATCGCGAAGGCGAGGCCGATTTCTCCGGCGTTGATCTGGGAGAGGAAGACGGAGAGCGGCTGCGAGTCCGCATCCTGCAGGAGGATGAGGGGCTGCTCCACCATGTTCCAGTAGTCGATGAAGACAAGGATGGCGATGGAATACAGGGCCGAGCGGCATTCCGGGAGACAGATCTTCGTAAAGATGTCCCACTCTCCCGCGCCGTCCACCTTTGCCGCCTCGATGAGCGAATAGGGAATCCGCCGCATGAACTTGGTCAGCAGGAAGACGGAAAACGGGGCGAACATGCCCGGCAGGATGATGCTCCAGCGCGTGTTCAGGATGCCGAGCCAGCTGCTGACCAGATAGTTCGGCACAAGCGTCACCTGATAGGGCATCAGCATCAGGATGACGTAGAAGAAAAAGATACCGCTGCGGATCTTGCCGCGCCAGCGGGTGAAGTTATAGGCGGCCACCGAGGCCACCCCCACCTGCAGCAGCACGATCGGCACCACAAGCAGGATGCTGTTCCACAGTTTTACGAGGTAGTCCGGCGACTTGATGAGGCCGTCGATGTACTGGGCGAGCGTGACCTTGTCGGGGATGAACTTGAGGTTCACGGTCTTGGAGACATAGCCGCCCGTCGTGGTCGCGAAGACCATGCCGTAGTTTGCCTTGATCTCCTCCTCCGACATGAAGGAGTTCGTGATGGTCAGCACCGTCGGCAGGAGGAACATCACCGCGAAGGTCAGGCTCAGCAGGAACATGACGCCCCGGGAGAAGTAGCGTTTCTTTCTCATCCCTCCACGTCCTTTCCGAACCAGTCCTCCACCTTGAACAGCAGCGCGATCAGGATCACCATGACGATGGCCATGATCACCGCGGCCGCGGAGAGCTTCTGGTAATCCAGCGAGCGGAAGGTGTTGTTCATGAAGTGCTGGAGCATGTAGAGCTTCTCGTAGGGATAATCCCCCGCCAGCAGGTACACCTCGCGGAAAACCTTGAAGGAGTTGATCAGCGACAGGATCGTCACAAACATCACCGTCGGGGACAGGTAGCGCAGCTTGATGGCGAAGAACTTATAGATCGCCGAGGCGCCTTCCACGTCCGCGACTTCCAGCAGCTCCTTCGGAATGTTCGCCAGGCCCGCCATGAAGAGGATCATGTTGTAGCCCAGGTTCTTCCACAGGAAGAGGATCATGACCACCCACTGGCAGTGCTCGCTCTGCAGCCAGTCGATCCGATCCGCTCCGAAGAGCAGGAGGAATTCGTTCACGGTGCCGTTGTAGTTGAAGAGCACCTGCCAGATCAGCACGACCGAGGCCACCGGCACCATCATCGGGCTCAGGAAGAAGGTGCGGAACTGGCTTTTCAGCGGGATCCGCGACTCCAGCATCAGCGCCATCATGATCGCCAGCACCACCGCCAGCGGCACCGCGATCGCCGAGAACTGCAGGGTATTTTTCGCCGCCATCAGGAAGGCGGAGTTCTGAAACAGTTTGGTGAAGTTCTGCACTCCGACAAAATTCCTGGAGCCTACGCCGTCGATCAGGGAATAATACACCACCACGCCGAAGGGGATGATGAAGAACACGCCCACGCCGAGCAGGCTCGGTGAAAGGAAGCAGAGACTCTGGGCAAAGTCCTGACGACGCAGCCGGCGCTGAGCTCTTCTGCGCTGTCTGTCGACGGCCTCGCTTTGATTTTGCCTCTTTTTCTTCATCAATTGTTTCCCTTTTGCCTGAATATTGTCAGTTTTCGTAACTTTTTGCCCGTTTTGCTGAGGGTAGTATACACCACCGCGCGCCTGAAAACAAGCGCGGTGTTCGAAAGTTAATAAATATTTTAGGAGGCGGACATCCTTTAGCCAAGAATGCCGGATTCATACAGGCCGGGAATGCCGGATTCCGCAGTGGATTTTCCGCGCTGCTTTACTATAATGAATTGTTATATTTGGGCGGAGTACAGGCGCATATGCAGAGCTTGATTTACAGGGGAATGATCATGAACTGTCACTGGATTACTAACTGAAGCTGCGGAAAGCGAGTGTTCTGTCTTCTGCTGTTTGCGCTGATCCTGGTCGGATGGCGGCTCCGGTGTACGGGGACGCTATGCCTCTCGCGCTCAATTCCTCCGGAACGCGGAACCTCCCGGTCGCCGTCGACTCGTTTGAAGACACGGAGGGCTATTCCGCGATCCTCTATGACAACCGCAACGGCGTGCCCACATCCGAAGCCAACGCGATTGCCCAGACCGAAGAAAGCTTCCTCTGGATCGGCACCTATGCCGGCCTGATCCGCTATGACGGGATCACCTTTTGAGCGCATCGAGTCCGACAAGGGGATTCTGAATACGCGCTGCCTGTACATGGACAGCCGGAGGCAGCTTTGGATCTGCACCCGATGGTGGATTCGGATCACCTGGCCATGGTGATTGCGGACGTCTCCGGCAAGGGCATCCCGGCCTCGCTCTTCATGATGGTGTCAAAAACCCTGATCAAGAACCTGCTGATGACGGGGCTTTCCCTGCGGAAGCGCTGAGCAGCGTCAATCTCCAGCTCTGTGACCGCAACGAGGCCCAGATGTTTGTGACGGTCTGGGCGGCGGTGCTTGAGCTGTCCACCGGCAAGGGCCTTGCCTGCAATGCGGGTCATGAGCACCCCATACTCCGGCAGACGAGAGGTCCTTTCGAGCCGGTCATCAACCGGCACAATATGTG
>JAILDJ010000051.1 GCA_024689505.1 Clostridiales bacterium | reverse complement strand
GAACAGGCGTTGGCACAGCTCTGAAGCGTTATATGGTCAGACCGGTCTGCACCTGGACCGGGACCAGGACAGAGGGTTCCGCCGGAGTTCGTCCTTCGATCAGTTCCAGCAGCATGGAGAGAGCTGCGGAAGCGATCATATCCGGGTTTTGCTGGATGGTCGCAAAGGGCTGATCGCAATATCTTGAAACACGTTCTCCATCAAATCCGATGACCTTGACGTGTTCAGGAACGTCGACGTTCATCTTGCGCAGCGCGATCATAGCGCCATAGGCACGCCAGTCACTGCAGGCAAAGACACTGTCGAAAGGAACGCCCTTCGCGCACAGGTAAGCGATCCGATCATGTGCCGAATTGAAGGCCGACTTATGGGGTTCGCCATCATGGACCGGGATCGTGCTGCTATCGATCCCGGCCTTTTCCATCTCATGCAGAAAGCCCTGGATCCGAGGCGACAGAGCGGCGGAGGTGTGCCGGTTGTTGAGGATCAAAGGGGCCTTGCAGTTTTTGGCCAGCAGTTCTCTGGCGGCCAGCTGCCCACCGACATATTCATCGGACTGGATCGAATATCGGCACCCTTGATAGCGTACGTCATTGTTGCTGAGGACCTGCAGGACTGGTACAGGTGATGACAGAGAAAGTCTGTTCAGCGGGGTGCCGATGAACAGGATCCCGAAAGGCCGCAGCAGCAACAGCTGCTCGAACCAGGTTTCCTGCGCCTCGTTTTCCACATAGATCTGCAGAAGATAGTGATGCCGTGCCAGATATCGTTTCAGGTCGGAAAGTACGGTATTGTAGAGTTCGTTCGACAGGTCGGTCACCACAGCGGCGATGACCTGCGGCGTGGATACGGTGATACCTTGTACAGGATATCCTTCTGCCAGGAGGATGGAGACTACTTTCTCCCGTGTTTCATCTGTAAAACTGCCGACGCCGTTGGCGATGCGGGAGACGGTGGCCGGGGAGACTTCGCAGATGCGCGCAATCTCCCGGAATGATTTCTTATGTTCGGACATGTGCAGCCCTTTCTGTAGGTTGTCTTGCTTTTATTATATAACAAAGCGGGATGGAATGCAACATGTTGCATAAAATAGCGAAAAATGTTGCACAGCTATTTGGATGTTGCGCAACAAATGTGATATACTTATGATATCAAAAAGAAAAGGAGACAGGCGAGATGAGTTTTCCGAAAGGGTTTTTGTGGGGTACATCCATCAGCGCGGCGCAGGCGGAAGGCGGCTGGAATGAAGGTGGAAAGAGCCCAGTAGAACTGGACTTTGCGGTCGCCGCGGTCACACATAAGGCGATGCGCAAACTGTACTATCTGGACGCGAACGGGAACCGCGCTTCCAAATTTACGATCCCGGCCGATGAGTCTGGCCTTCCCAAAGGGGCTAAATATCAACTGTTTGATGATCTGCATTATACCAACCATGAGGCTTCGGATTTCTATCATCGTTATAAAGAAGACATCGCTTTGATGGCAGAGATGGGCTTCACTACGTTCAATACGTCCATCTCATGGGCCAGGATCTATCCCTATGGCATCGAAGGCGGCGTCAATCAGGAAGGCGTCGAGTTTTATCGCAGCGTATTCCAGGAATGCCGCAAGTACGGGATCGATCCTGTCATCACACTGTACAAATATGACGAACCGGTCTACTTTCAGGAAACCTATGGGGACTGGACCAATCGCGAAATGATCCGTCAGTTCGTAGAATTCGCGCGGGTCTGCTTCACGGAGTATAAGGACCTGGTCAACAAGTGGCTGACTTTCAATGAGATCAATATCCTGATGCTCATGGGTGCGTATATGAGCCCGGAACAGAAGCAGGTCAACTATCTGAAGCTGCATAACCAGATGGTGGCAGCAGCCCGTGCCGTCAAAGTGGCGCATGAGATCGATCCGCAGCTGAAGGTCGGTTGCATGATCTGCGGCCTTTGCTCCTATCCTCTGACGCCGGATCCGAAGGATGTCATGGCGAATTACCGTGGTTTCCAGAAGAATTTCTGCTACAGTGCGGACACGATGATCCGCGGCGCTTATCCGAGCTACGCAGCTTCGATCCGCCGGGAAGACGACGTTGCGCTGGAGATCAGCGAAGAGGACGCAAAGGATCTGATGGAAGGCAAATCGGACTTCCTGGCATTCTCCTATTACATGTCTGCTGTCGTGACGACGCATGAGGACGCAAAAGCGGCCGGCGGCAATGTTTTCTCCGGAGCACAGAACCCCTATCTGGAGTATTCCGACTGGGGCTGGGCCAAGGACCCCATCGGCTTCAAGTATTTCCTGCACACGATCTACGATCGGTACAATGTCCCGCTGTTCGATGTGGAAAACGGCCTCGGCGCGGAGGACGTCCTGGAAGCGGACGGTTCCATCCATGATCCGTACCGGATCGAGTATCTGCGTGCGCACATCCAGTGCATGAAGGAAGCGGTCGAAGAGGGCGTCGGCTTGTTCGGCTACACGACCTGGGGCGGCCTGGATCTGATCGCAGCCTCCACCGGCGAGATCTCCAAGCGCTATGGTTTCATCTACGTCGATATGGACGACCAGGGCAACGGAACATTCAAACGCTATAAAAAGGATTCCTTCTACTGGTACAAAAAGGTTTGCGAATCCAATGGAGAAGAGCTGTGAGTATATTAGTTATCGATATCGGAGGATCCTCCTTTAAATGCGCCGTCATGACGGAAGAACTGGAGATCCTGAAGAGAGAGAAAGTGCAGAATACGTTTCGGGATAAGAAACAGTTTCTGGCTGCGATAGAAAAGGTATTTCGGAAGCATCAGCCGGAAGTCGATGGGATCGCCATCAGTTACTGCGGCGAGCTGGACCCTTCCACCGGGCTGATCTACTGCCCGGGTTCCTATCCGTACATGAGCATGGTCAACTTGAAAGAAGAACTGGAAGCCAAGCTCAAAACAACGGTCTGGGTCGAAAAAGATGCCATCTGCGCCGGACTTGCGGAAGCACAGTATGGTGTGCTCAAGCCCTATCAGAACAGTGTGGCTTTGATTTTGGGCAGCGGTCTCGGCTGTGCGGTCCTGCAGGATCATGAAGTGTATCACGGTGCGCATTTCCGTGCGTCCTTGGCCACGCTGCAGTCCACAGTGCTGAAGACATTCATGCGTAAGTTTATGGTGGACAGCATCCTCAGGAAGTGGAACAGCAAAGTCCGCAAACAGAAGGAGCCCATGGGGATCGACGGTGTCAGATTCTTCCGGAAAGTGGAAGCGAAACGGCCGCTTGCGATATATCGGTTCAAGAAGTTTACAAAAGCGATCGTACAGTTTATAATCGACTTGCAGGTCATGCTGGATACCGAAGCGATCGCCATCGGCGGCGGTGTCAGCGCGCAGCCGCGTCTCATCGAGGAGATCCGCAGTCAAATGGATAAGGCCTGGGAAACCAATATGGGATTGAAGTACGGTAATATCGTGAAGCCGGATCTGCTGGTTTGCGCGTACAAGAATGACGCGAACCTGATTGGTGCGATGTGTTTCTATCAGAAAATGAAAAAGGAGAAAGAGCAATGAAACTGGCCATCGGAAATGATCATGTAGCGATCGAAATGAAGAAAGAGATCCAGGCGTTCCTGGAAGCAAAGGGCATCGAAGTCATCAACGTCGGCACGGACGAACCCGGAAGGTTTGATTATCCGATCTCCGGATATAAGGTCGGCAAACTGGTCGCCTCCGGTGAGGTGGACGGCGGCGTTCTGATCTGCGGGACCGGTGTAGGCATCTCCCTTGCTGCGAATAAAGTGGACGGCGTACGTTGCTGCGTCTGCTCGGAACCCTATTCCGCAAAGCTCAGCAAGATGCATAACAATTCCAACATCATCGCCTTCGGCGCTCGTGTCGTTGGTGTAGAACTGGCCAAAATGATCGTGGAAGAATGGCTGAACGCTGAATTCGAGGGCGGCCGTCATCAGCGCCGGGTCGACATGATCATGGAGATCCAGGATACACAGGAACTGGAGGCGGCGAAGTGAGCCGGCTGTTGTGTCCCAGCCTGATGTGCGCGGATTTCCGCCATCTGGCTGATGAGGTCGTAGCCCTGGATCAAGCCGGCGTGGACATCTTCCACTGCGATATCATGGACGGCACCTTCGTCCCGAATTTCACCATGGGTGTGATGGATGTGAAGGCGATCCGCCAGTGCACGGAGAAGCCGATCGACTGTCACCTGATGATCGAAGATCCGGCGAACAAGGTGGATTGGTTCATCGATGCAGGTGCGGATATCGTATATATCCACCCGGAAAGTGAACGCTATGTGGTGCGTACCCTGCAGCACATCCGGGACCGCGGTGCAAAAGCAGGCCTTGCCATCAATCCGGACACGCCTGTTGCCCAGGTCATGGAGATGCTCAACCTCTGCGATTACGTCATGGTGATGACCGTCAATCCGGGCTTTGCCGGTCAGAAGTTCATTTCCTTCACGCGGGATAAGGTGCAGGAGCTGGCAGCGCTGAAAGAGCGGTTTGGCTTTAAGCTGATGATCGACGGTGCCTGCTCTCCGGCAGTCATTCGGGATCTGTCCGGGATCGGTGCGGATGGTTTCGTACTTGGCACCAGTGCCTTGTTTGGAAAAGGAAGATCCTACAGGGAATTGATCGAAGAATTAAGATAATTACATTTTCATCTGGCCTCCTTCGGTGTATACTGCAAGTATCCTACACTGGAGGAGGCAGTATTTATGAAAGCATTGTTTATTGGAGGCACCGGCCAGATCAGTACGGCCATCGTAAAGAAGCTGGCGCAGGATCCGTTCTGGGAAGTCTGGATGCTGAACCGGGGCAACCGTGTCATTCCCGGATTGGAGACCGTGCATCAGATCACGGCCGACATCAGAAATGAAGAGGAAGCCGCGAAACAACTGGAAGGCATGACGTTCGACACCGTCTGCGAGTTCATCGGTTTC
>JAILDJ010000010.1 GCA_024689505.1 Clostridiales bacterium | reverse complement strand
CACTCCACGTTGTGGTTATGGTAGAGCAAGGAGATGCCATCCTTCTGCAGACGCGCACCGGCATCATTCAGGCTTTTGGCCAATCCTCGGACTGTCTCAGCATCTTGATAATGGAAGCGATACATGCCCGTGATGACGACCGTGTTTGTCCCGAAACTCCGGGCTTCCTGGATCACAGCCTGGGGTTCCCGCTGCAGCGATCCGAGGTCGGCGTGCAGACTTACCACGTCAAGACCTGTTTCTTGCAAGAGGCTGTGCCAGTCCAGGCTGCCGCCTTTGCCCGTCGGCATACCGGCCGCCCGTGTCATCATACGGACCATCAGGGAGCTGGAGTGGATCATGAAGCGGTTGAGCTCCAAACCGTCATAACCGGCGGCTTTGATCCGCTGCAAGGTCGCAAGCGCCTGTTCAGGCTTGCCCGTCACGGTCCCGAGCATGATCTGCTGTACGTAGGTTTTCATTTTTTGATCCCCTGCAAGATGCGGTTCAGCTGCTTTACGGATTCTTCATCAGCCCCGCCTTGTTTCAGAAGGCTCAGCATGGTCATGCGGGCAAGCATCTGCTGCAGGACGGGATTGTCCTTCACGGCATCGGCCACGTCGCCCCGAGAAGCAGAAGCTTTGGCCATCATGGCTTCGACGATGGGACCGGCCTGCGGATGCTGTTTGATCTCGCCCAAAGTATCCTGGACAGAGAAGCAGGTGGGGTCGATCTCTTCAGAATCGAACCAGTTGGCGACGGAAGAGCCTGCGTTCAGCACATAGTCGGCATTCGGTGTATCGACACGGCGGATGACCATCTCATCCGCTGCAGGACCGGCACAGGCACGGATGCGGTGTTCGCCGACCAGGGGGATCTCGAAGCGGAATACGGTGCTGCCTTCCTGCGTGCCGACCAGCGTGTCGTCCACATACAGGGACACTTCCGGCTGGTTGGAATAGACCTTGATCTCGGTCTTTTCTTCGCAGCGGTCCACGTAGCGCTTACCGCAGAGATGGGCGAAAGGTTCAGTCTTGTTCCAGGCCGCTTTATACAGATAAAAAGCGTCTTTGCGCAGCAGGCGGTCGAAGGTGACCAGGCCTTTCTGGTTCTCGCCGTGCTTGCCGCCCTCATCACGCCCGTCGGCGGCGAAGTCGAACAGGTTCCAGACGTGAGTGGCCCAAAGATAGGGGCGAGCTTCGATCATGCGCAGCATGTGCTCATGATAGAGCGCCTGGTAATCCTCAGTATAGTCACCCTTTTCCGGATGAGAGGAATGGAATGCCGGATTGGCATCCGCACCGTACTCGGAAAAACCGATCACCCGGTCCGGATATTTGGCGTGGTAAGCATCGAAAAACTCGTCGGTCTGCTCCAGATCGCCCACATACCAGCCGAAGTACAAGTTGTAGCTGTTGATGTCCGGGATCTCCAGGATGGGACTGTCGATCTCCAGCATGAAAACGTCGGCCATGGTGGTAAGGCGGGTCGGGTCCATCTTGTGGCAGAGATCATTGAGCAACCGATGGTTCTCCAGCAGGTCCTCATCGACGGCGCTGGCCGCGGTGATCTCGTTGGACAGGCCCCAGACGGCGATGCAGGGGTGGTTGTAGCACTGGGTGATCAGTTCACGCATCTGATCGAGGGTGTTCTGCCGGCCATTCGGCATATGTTTAGTGATATAGGGGATCTCTGCCCAGACGACGATGCCGTTTTCATCGCACAGGTCATAGAACTCCTGCGCATGCTGATAATGGGCCAGGCGCAGTGTGTTGGCGCCGAGTTCCCGGATGATGGCCATGTCTTCGATATGATCCTCAAGGGACAGGGCGTTGCCCTTGCCCTTGCGGTCCTGGTGCCGGCTGACACCGCGCAGCGGATAGCTGCGGCCGTTCTGGAAGAAGCCTTTTTCCGGATCGCAGGCGAAGACGCGGCAGCCGAACCGTGTGGAGATCTGATCGCCGGAGGGCAGGACGGCCGTTGCAGTGTACAGGAAAGGATCCTCCAGACCATCCCACAGGTGGACGTCCTCGATATCGAACTCGGCAGTGCGCTCGACGGTCTGGCAGACACCGTTTACGGTGATGTCGACGGAGGAGGCGTTGTGCCAGGTCTCTACAGTGACGTGGGCTTTCTTTTGTGCC
>JAILDJ010000007.1 GCA_024689505.1 Clostridiales bacterium | reverse complement strand
CCCCATTCGCCGACGATCGTCGGAAGACCGAGGCGGTCGGCATCCACACGCTTGCGTGCATAAAGCCTGGCAACGTTATCTTTATTGTAGGCATCATACCGGTCGGAATCCACGACGGAATCATATCCATGCGGCGCATAGATCTGCAGACCATCTTCCAGCAGCTCCAAGCCGGTGGGAATGTCCGTGCTGCAGTAGATATTGCCGCCGGTCACGATGGGTTTGTCGGAGACTTCGCGGACCGCGTTGCGGATGCGGCGATAGAAGTCCATCAGGACAGTGCGGTCCCAATCCAAGAAGCGGGTACTGACCAGATCCATGAATTCCGCCTGCGCAGCAGGATCGATGGTTTCCGGGTGCGTCAGGTCGAAGGTGGGGATCTTGGTCATCATCTGCATGGTCGCGGCGCCGAAAGAAGCACGTGCCAGACTGCCCATGAAAGGTTCGTTCATAGGCTCCAGGCCGATCACGTTGTCACAATCGTCGAAGACGCGGGCGATTTCTTTCCACATGGCAGCATAATGATCCAGCAGCCCGACACCGTCTTCAGCAGGAGCGTTGGCCCAGAAATTGTCTGCGGCTTTGATGATCGCCTCGCTGCTCAGATAAGCTTCATACCACAGATTGCAGTTGTCCGGATGATAGGCACCTTCATCCAGGCAGGCCCAGTCCGGCGCGCCATCGATGAATTTCTGAGCGAACAGGTCCTGATGCATGTCAAGGATCACATAAATACCTTGAGATCCAGCCGCGCGCACCAGTCGTTTGATTTCATCCAGATAGGTAAAATCGATCGTGCCGGGTTCCGGTTCTACGGCATCCCAGAAGATACCGAGCCGGATCAGATTGAATCCGGAGGTCTTGAACCAGGGCAGTGCTCTGTCCAGATCGGGGTATAGATGCGGCCGCTGACGGTTCAGTACATTGAGACCATGCAGCAGCACCTGATGGCCGGAAGCACCAACAAATCGATTTCCTTCAAAATGCAGTTTTTCCATGACTCAAACCTCACTTGTTTTACGGGCTTTGATCTCAGCCTGTTCTTTTTCGATATGTTTCTCCACGTCCAGGAACTTCAGCAGTACCACCAGAATGATGGCAACGATGATCTCCAGACCCAGGAAGAAGAACGTGAAAACATTTTGTGTCGCGGCATTCTGCACGTAGCCGATGGTCTCACCGGTGGCCTGGATAAAGTCCGGGGCTTTGTAGCCGGCAAAGGACATGCACAAGTTCAGCACGCCGCTGGCCAGGCCGACGGCGATGGTCGTGATGACGGAGTTGATCGAGGTCGCGAGGCCATCGCAACGGAATCCGACCTTCCATTCGATATGATCCAGCACATCCGCGAAGAGTGCCGCGAAAACGTAAGATGCCGGCAGACCGCCCAAGTTTTTGATGAACTGACCGATCAGCACGACGGTCATGTTCTTCGGTGCCAGGAAGCAGATGATACCTCCGATGGCGTACAGAATGAAACCGCAAAGCGTGACATTGCGTTTGCCGAATTTCTTGGCCAACGGCCACACAGCAAAGATACCGATGCCCATGGGGATACCACCGATGACCGAGACCATGGTCTGGGTGACACCGTCGTTGTAGGAGCCAAGCACATAGTTGCAGTAGTAGACCAGCGCCGAGTTCTTAAATCCGGATCCGAGGGTGAACAGCAGGAAGTACAGTGCCAGGATGACCCAGTATTTTTCATGCAGGATGACTTTCAACTGTTCTTTGATGGGACGTACTTCCTCGGAATTGCCGATCTCCTCGGTGACACGTTCTTTGGTGAAGAAGTATTCCAGCAAGGTCAAAGGCAGGGCCAGGATGGACAGCAGGCTCATGGTCAGCAACCAGGCTGTGCGGTTGACACCCAGCATCGGCATGACGACCATGGGGAAGATCAGCGCGACGATGATGCCGGAGACCATGACGGCCGCCACGTTGTTGAAAACGGAGAGGATACCGCGTTCCTTGGTTTCACGAGTCGACAGCGGGACCATCAAGGCATGGCTCATGTTGTAGATGGTGAAAGCCAAGGAATAGAACAGGTTGAAGGACAGGACGACCCAGATGATCTGCACGGTTTCGGAAGCCTGGGGTACGGTAAACAGCAGGATCCCTGTGATCGGCAGCAGGATCGCGGCCAGCAGCATCCACGGACGGGCTTTACCCTCTTTGGTGCGGGTCCGTTCGATCACCTGGCCCATCACGATATTGGTGACAGCATCGATGACTTTAGAGATGATGGGGAAGACCATCAGGAAGGCGCCGCCCCAGACGCCGGTCAGTTTCAGCACGTCTGTGTAGAAAACGTTCAAATAGACGGCCAATACCGCATTCAGCAGCAATGCACCGGTGGGACCGATCAGATAACCGAACCATTTTTCTTTACGCCCTACATGCTCGCCGGTCGCCAGGGAAGCAGGAAGAGAAAGACTTTTCATGGCAATGTCTCCTTGTCCATTGACAAATTTCGTTAACACTGATATCATTATATCGACATGATGTCGATTTTGCAATAAACAGATATTTTTATAGTGTTCAGATATCGACAGATCCATATAAAATGTCGATAGATCCTGAAAAAAGGAGATACATATGCCTAAAGAAAATCGTCGTACCCAAATGACAAAACTCCTGCTGCGGACCGCCCTCATCGAATTGATGCAGGAGAAGCCGATCTCGCAGATCACGATCCGGGCTTTGTGTGAAAAAGCGGACTTGAACCGGACGACCTTTTACCTGCACTATACCGATCAGATGGCATTGTTGCGGGACGTGGAGCAGGAGGTGCTGCACCAGACGGTCGAGCATATGCAGCATATCCATACCGATCGCCGTACCACCAAGTTGGTATCGGCCTTCCTGGAATATGTCCAAAAGAACGACCTGACGTTCCGCACGTTGCTTTGCCGCGATGAAAGCGAAGGATTCCGCCGCCGCTTCGTCGAGACGCTCATGCGCATGATCGGGAGTGAACTGCCGATGTATGGTGATGACGTGCGCACGCAGTATGTTCTTTCTTTCCTTATGTATGGCAGTCTGTACGTGATCATCCAGTGGGTCGAGAGCGGGTACAAAGAAAGTGTCGAGCAGATCGCGAAGCTGCTGTTCGACCTGAACGAGAGTGTAGATGAAAATCATGATCTGCACATGTAACAGGATGGTCACTTGACAAGCAAGCGATGCGTTCTTTATACTGAAATCAAAAGATCTGTTACCAAAACTGACGTAATATAATCAGGAGGAAAAGCTATGCAGTACAAGATCTCCGGCACCCGCAGTGCCGAACCACGCCCCTATGAGGCCGAGCATCGCCTGATCGCGCGCAAAGCCGCGACTCAGGGTATGGTCCTGCTTAAGAATGAAAGAAACACTTTGCCTTTGGATCCGACCGCGAAGGTAGCACTTTACGGTGCCGGCGCCATCGCTACCATCAAGGGCGGTTCCGGTTCCGGTGACGTCAACACCCGCGAGATCGTGCATATCGCGGATGGGATACGCAATGCCGGTGTTCCTCTGGCCAACGAAGCCTGGCTCGAGGACATGAAGACCCGCTATGATGAAGCGCGGATCGCCTGGCGTGACGTGATCTGGCAGAAGGTCGATGAAGGACAGCGCATGTTCTATGCCATGGCACAGACCCCATTCGTGACCCCGAGCGGCCGGGAGCCGGTCCGGGAAGATACCGACACCGCCATCTTCGTGATTGCACGTACCGCTGGTGAAGGCGCGGACCGTCACAATGTGCCCGGCGATTATCAGTTGACCGAAGGAGAGCGTACGGAGCTCAAGAAGATCTGTGCGCTGTATGACAAGGTCGTCGTCGTGATCAATTCCGGCAGCCTGATCGATCTGTCCTTC
>JAILDJ010000139.1 GCA_024689505.1 Clostridiales bacterium | reverse complement strand
TTCATGCAGAAGTCCATACCTAAGACCTTGCCGACCGTTGCACCGCAGCCCGCACCGAAATTGCCATCCTGATAATTGGGCTCTTCCAGTGCGATTTGAGCCGCTTCATAGCCCATATTGGCATCCGGCCGCACAAAAGGACTGCCCACCGTCAGATCGAAAATGTCGGACTGGCAGACCAATGGCACTTTGGTGATCCCCACCTCAAAACCGATGCCCTGCTCTTCCAGGTACTGCATGACACCGCCGGCCGCATTCAGGCCAAAAGCGCTGCCGCCGCCAAGCACGATCCCATGGATGACTTTAGCCGCCATCAGCGGATTCAGCAGCTGGCTTTCCCGGGATGCCGGGCCACCGCCGCGCACGTCCAGACCGGCGCGCATGCCTTCCGGGCAGATAAAAACGGTGCAGCCAGTGCCCGCTTCCACGTTCTCCACCTGACCGATGTGCAGGTTTTCTATAGATGTAATGGGTATTTCTTTCACGGAATGTCCTCCTTTACGATTCTGGCTTGCTGTTCTCCAACCGAAGCAGTTTTTCTTTGATATCGATACCTCCGGCGTATCCTGTCAGTTCCCCGTCTGCACCGATCACCCGATGACAAGGGATGATCAAGGAGATCGGGTTATGGCCGACGGCGCCGCCTACAGCCTGGGCGGACGTACGCTCTTTTCCGGTCTCCGCCGCCACGATCTTCGCGATCTGTCCATAGGTCATGGTTTGTCCGTAAGGGATCGTCAGAAGGATCCGCCAGACGGTTTCGCGGAAAGGTGTCGACCGGAATTTCAATGGCGGTGTGAAGTCCGGTTCTGTCCCGCTGAAATACAGGTCCAGCCAATGATCTGTTTTTTCAAAGACAGGCAGGTCTTTCTCCTCCTGCGGTCCATGGAGCGTATCTGCGAAATACTTCTGTCCATCGAACCACAGGCCGATGAGCGCTGCTCCATCCGAGGCCATGGTGATGCCTCCGAGCGGGGAATCATAATGATGCGTAAACGCCATCCTCGTCCCTCCTTTATACAGACCATTATACACGGTTTCGACATAGGATTCTATCTTTAGTACATAAAAAAGATCCGGAAACATGAAAGTCTCCGGATCCGATTGGAAAAGATTTATCTTACGAACGGGACCACGTCTTTGACCGCGTCCGCAGCGACGATACGCTGATCATCGTTGTCGATGTCGATCAGGATGTAGCGGTCGTTGCCCATGCCCAGTTCCTTCATGTAGGAAAGCTGACGATAGCCGTGGCGGGTCTGGATGCGCTCGATCAGGTCATGGCGGAAGTTCGGGGCCATGGCGGCGATCATATCGACGCTGGCCTGGTCGGCTGCCAGGATGTCCACAGAACCAAGGATGCCGACGTTCGGCGTGGTGACAGGCGCCGCTCCAACACCCTCGCAGTCGCAGCTGACGCTCATGTTGCGCATCACGTTGATATAGGTGACCTTCTTGCCGAAGTAATCGATGGTGGCTTTGGTGGACTCGGAGATCTTCTCCATGAGTTCCTCCTCGACGACGCCCCAGGCATCCCCATGTCCGGCATGGATCATACCCTTGCCGATGCGGCCGTCCGCGCAGCCGATGCCGATGTTCTTGTTGGAGCCGCCGAAGCCGCCCATCGCGTGGCCCTTGAAGTGGGTCAGCACGACCATGGAATCATAGTTCGGCAGATGGGAGCCGACACTCATTTCGGTGAACCATTTGCCGCCTTCCACCGGCAGCATAGTGGTGCCCTCTTCATCTGTGATGTCGACGGTGGTGAAATCGGCCCAACCGTTGATCTTCAGGGTCTCGCGATGCTGTTCGGTGGTATAACGGTCGCCCTGATAATATGTATTGGTCTCGATGATCGTGGCATCCGGGAGTTCCTTCTCCATGAATTCTTTGACCCAGGCGGCCGGGGTGAAGTTCGGACCGTTCGGTTCACCAGTGTGCAGTTTCAAAGCGACCTTACCGCTGATCGTGCTCTTGATGCGCTCATAGATCTTGATGATGCCCGCCGGGGAGATGTCCCGGGTGAAATAAACGATACTTTCGTTGCCGGTACGTTCCTCGTAAGGAATGTATCTCTGGCCGTCTTTGATCTGGAATGCCATAGCGTCCTCCTTGAAGGTTGTGATTTTGATTATATTATAAAAGAATCGATGGGATCTGTCGATAGAGGAAACTGACGGGGTGGATGGATTATTGTGGAAAAAAGCGATGAGGATCGCGAGTGGAAGGCTCCCCCACACTCACACAAAACCGGCCTTGTTTCACATTTCATATGTTGCCCGGTTTTGTGTTCGTTTGGGGGCGGTTCCGACTTCGTCGGCCCCGCAGTCTGAAAGAGGTACTGTCCTCGCCGAGCAAGCAAGCTTGACACCTCCTTTTACCGTTTTATAAGGCCTCCCTCGGCACTCGCACAAACTCAGCCTCTGGACTTGATATATATGGTCGCCTGAGTTTGTGCTCGTTTGAGGGGCGGTTCCGACTTCGTCGGCTCCGCAAAGTCCAAAAGAGGTGCTATCTTCGTCGGGTAAGCAAGCTTCCCCACCTCAGATAACACCTCTTTTGTCCTTAGGCCTTCCTCTTCGTAACCTTTTGGGTAAAAAAAAGCATGACGCCCAACCGATCAAAGCAGTCGAACGCCACACGCGCATTATTATTATAGTACGATTCAGGCATTTAAACAATTGGTAAATATCTACGATATTTTCTGTCGATTTGGGCGGTTTTGGGGTGATTCTTCTTTCTTAGAGCCGTTTGTTGGTTGCTTTTTGAATGGCTTCATGATATATTGGACAAAACACGTAGGAAGGTAGGTGTCCCTATGTCTATCCCTTTTATCAATGACAAATTTAAGCTCGGTTTCGGGCTGATGAGGCTGCCGCGCCTGGAAAACGGCGAGATCGACGTGCCGCAGGTCAGCCAGATGGTCGACAAATTCCTGGAGGCCGGCGGTACATATTTCGATACTGCGTTTGCTTATCAGGGTTCTGAAGAGGCGATCCGTAAGGCGTTGGTCGAGCGGTATCCGCGTGAGAGCTACACTCTTACCACCAAGCTCATTGCTTTTGGCCGCGACCTGACCGAGGAGACTGCCAAGCAGGAGTTCTACACCAGTTTAGAGCGTACGGGTGCAGGCTATTTTGACTACTATATGCTGCATGCGCTGCAGCGTGCCAATTATCACATTTATGACGAATGGCATCTGTGGGATTTTGTCAAGCAGTTAAAAGAGGAAGGCAAGATCCGGTACTATGGTTTCTCCTTCCATGCGGATCCCGAACTTCTGGAAGAACTGCTCGAGGCGCATCCGGACGTGGATTTCGTCCAGCTGCAGATCAATTATGCGGACTGGGAGAACCCGGGTGTGGCCAGCCGCCGCAACTGGGAGATCTGCAAAGCCCACGGAAAGCCGGTCATCGTCATGGAGCCTGTCAAGGGCGGCATCCTGGCTGATCCGATCGATACCGTGAAGGCGGTCTTCGATAAGGAGAACAACGGCCTGTCCTATGCCAGCTGGGCGCTGCGTTTCGTCGCGAGCAAGGACAACATGCTGACGGTCCTTTCCGGCATGAGCAGTCTGGAACAGATGGAGGATAACCTGAGCTTCATGAAGGATTTCCAGCCGCTGAACGCGCATGAGGAAGAAGTCATCCGGGAAGCCCAGAAGGCACTGGATGCGGATCAGTCCATCCCATGTACCGGCTGCCGCTACTGCACCAAGGGATGTCCCATGGGCATTCCAATCCCGGACATCTTCACAGTCGCCAACCGCCGCAAGGGCAGTCCGGAATTCCGCACCCTGCGCGAGTACGCCATCGTGACGCAGGGCAAGGGCAAGGCCAGCGACTGCATCGGCTGCGGCCAGTGTGAGGACGCCTGCCCGCAGCAGCTGCCCATCATCTCTCTGTTGGAAGAATGCAGAGCGTTTGAAGGGTAAGATCCCCGTTTATAAACAATACCCTCCTTACCGGGTGACCGGTAGGGAGGGTATTTTCATATGCATCAAGCATCCATGTTCTTCAACGCTTCATCCGTCGGGATCTTCTTGATCCTGAAAAAGTCGATCACCGACACGAACACGTATCCGATCAGCAGATAGATCATGGACAGGGCCATGGAACCAGGCGACATATAAAACGCAAAGTACCCGTCCATCTGCATCATGAAGACTCTAAAGATCCAGATCATCAGGAAATAGCCGATCACAAAACCAAGCAATGTGCAGATCGTCACCACGATCGCGGTCGGCAGAATATAGAGGGAAGCGATCTCATCGTTCCGGAAACCCAGGATCTTCACCATGGAAATGGATTTTTCGTTTCGCTCGATGATGATCTTGGCCAGGAGATAGATGAGCGCCGCGGACAATACCACCAAAGCGATCTTGAAGACCCAGAAGAATTGTCCCATGGAGTGCATCAGCTGATTCGTGACCTTGGTGATATCCTCCTGCGTGATCACGACAGCGATATTCTTCTCATCAAGATCGGTCAGCTCGTTCCGTGACAGGTATCCACTGAACCAGTCCTCATCCTTATCAAAGGTCTCGTTGAAACTGCTGTTCTTCATAAAGGCCGCTATGCCGCCGTCATATTCCGTTACACCACGGACCGTAAACGTATAGGACTTGTTCGCGTATTCCTCGTGGAGATGGATCTCATCACCCTCCCGCAGTCCGAATTTATCACGAAATGCCGTCGATATGAAGATTTCATCCTTTTCCAGATCATCCGGCAGTGTGATATACGCACTGTCGTCTATGATACCATACACCCCGACGCTCTCATCACCTCCGGAGCCTCGGCCTGCAAACAGCGCGCTGTTATCCTTTGTATACTTCAAAGATACGCTGGAGAAACGTTCCGCTGAAGACTCGTTCGTTACGATCAGATCCCCTTGCGCATCCTTGTTGCTCGTCAGGATATATTGGTAGTCGGCAAACATCATTTCAGGAGCATTTTTGCTGTAGTGCGTAAGGGAATCCGGCAGACCGAAGGCAAAGCACAGCATCAGCTCGATGAAGATGACACCGAAAACAAGGACCGCGTAATTGCTCATATTCTGAAAGATGACTCTCAGGCGGAAGCGCCGCAGGAAGGACCACGCGGGGATCCTGCGCGCCTTGGAGCGCCGTGTTTTACGAAGATCCTTCCGCAGGAATTTCAAAGGAGACAGCTGAAGCTTCCTTACA
>JAILDJ010000236.1 GCA_024689505.1 Clostridiales bacterium | reverse complement strand
AAAGGCCCTGGATCTGCGTGGCATCTCCATCTGCAACCAGTGGTTCTCCAGCTTTATCCTGACGAAGCCGTTGGACGAGGTCGAAGCGGAGTGCAGAGCGCAGCTCAGCTTCCTCAAAGCCATGGGAGCCAAGATCATCGGATTCTCCGAGCAGAGCTACAGCGTGCAGGGCCAGATGGATACCCCCATCTTCGGCCATAAATACGTGCTGAACGATATCGAATGGGAGCATTTATGCGCAGGTCTCAACTATTTGGGCAAGATCGCGAAGGAAGAATATGGCATCAGCCTGACCTATCATCACCATATGGGTACGGTGGTGCAGAGCGCGGCGGAGACCAAACGTCTCATGGAAGGTACTGATCCGGAATACGTGAGCCTCCTGTTCGACAGTGGCCATTTCGCTTACTGCGGCGAGGACCCGCTGGAGATGGTCACGACCTGGATCGATCGGATCAAGCATGTGCATCTGAAGGACATCCGTCCCGATGTCGTAGCCCAGGTCAAGGCGGAGGACAAGAGTTTCCTGCAGGGTGTACGCATGGGTGCTTTCACCATCCCTGGCGACGGCTGCATCGATTTCGATCCCATCTTCAAAGTCCTGGAGGAGCATGATTACGAAGGCTACATGCTGGTCGAGGCGGAGCAGGATCCGGCCAAGGCCAATCCGCTGGAATACGCGATCCGCGCCCGGCGCTTCATTGCGGAAAAGACGGGTCTGTAAGCCATGCTGGGCAAACTGATCGCCAAAGATAAGAGCTTTTATAAAACTGTTGCCGTGGTGGCAGTCCCCATCGCCATGCAAAGCCTGATCACGGTCGGCGTCAACATGATGGACACCATCATGGTCGGCCGTGTGGGCGAGACGGAACTGTCGGCGGTTTCTTTGGCCAATACATTCATCAACATCTATCACATCCTCTGCATGGGCCTGTCCATGGGCGCCTCCGTTCTGGTCGCCCGCTTCTACGGCATGCGCAACCAGCTGGACATGCGCAAGAGTGTGGCCATCATGCTGCGGCTGACGGTGGCGATCGCCGCTCTGTTCGCCCTGGCGACGCTGTTCATGCCCGGCGGCATCATGCGGATCTACACCTCAGAAGAGCCGATCATCGCAAAAGGTATAGAGTACCTGGAGTGGTCCGTGGTGACCTACTTCCTGCTGGGCCTTTCGCTGACCACGACGATCGTGCTGCGCGCGGTGGGCAAAGCCCGCATCCCGCTCTATACCTCGATCGCGGCCTTCTTTATCAACATCGGCGCCAACTACGCGTTTATCTTCGGTAAGCTGGGGATGCCGCAGATGGGCGTCGCCGGCGCTGCCGTCGGCACCTTGATCGCCCGCGCGTTCGAGTTTACCGTGATCTGCGGATACCTGTTCTTCCGCGATGAGGAGATCGGTTTCCGCCTGAAGGATTTCTTTATCCATACCAAAGACCTGCTGGGCGAGTATATCCGCATCAGCATCCCGGTCCTGATCAGCGACGGTATCCTGGCCATCGGCAACAATTCCGTGGCCATGGTCATCGGCCGCATCGGTGGCGAATTCGTGGCGGCCAACGCGGTCACCGCGGTCACCCAGCAGCTGAGTTCCGTGCTGACGCAGGGCTTCTCCCAGGCCGGCGCCATCATCACCGGCAAGACCCTGGGCGAGGGCAGCCGCGAGAAAGCGCAGGATCAGGGCTATGCCTTCCTGGGCGTAGGCTTCCTGCTGGGCCTTTTGTCCGCCGTGATTATCATGGGCATCAGCGGACCGATCATCCGATCGTATCATCTGTCTCCTGAGACCGCCCGCATCGCCGAGCAACTGATGAGCGCGATCTCCATCATCATGCTGTTCCAGGCCACGAACAGTATCATGACCAAGGGCGTGCTGCGCGGTGGCGGGGACACCAAAGTCCTGATGGTGGCCGACAACGTGTTCCTCTGGGTCGCGTCGCTGCCCCTGGGTATCCTGGCCGGCCTGATCCTGCACCTGCCCGCCTTCTGGATCTACTTCTTCCTGAAGATCGACCAGGTACTGAAAGCCATCTGGTGCGTGATCCGCTTGCGCAGCGGTAAGTGGATCAAAAAGATCCGTACGTCACAGGAAGTGGCAGCGGAGAAAGGGTAAAACTTAAGAAAGAAGCTGTGAAACGACAAGATCGTCGTGTTTCACAGTTTCTTTTTTGCAGAATATGTATTGGATCCATTCTGCGGACCCATTGTCAGGCTCATAAAAAAACCTGGCCACCTTAGTGACAAAACACATTTCGTGCGATATAATAAGGGCACCATAGTAAAAACAGGAGAAATCATATGCAAAAGAAGATCGCTGTTTTACTGGCCAACGGATTTGAAGAAGTAGAAGGGCTGGCTGTTGTCGATGTGCTGCGCCGCGCCGGGTTCGTGTGCGATGCAGTGGGCGTCGAGGGCGAGGTGGTCCATGGATCGCACGGGATCCGGGTATTGGCCGACAAGCTGTTGGCGAATGTCGTACCGGATGCGTACGACATGGTCGTGCTGCCGGGCGGGCTGCCGGGAGCTGATACGCTTAGGGATACGGAAGCGGTGATCGCCTGGGTGCAGAAATTCGCGGCTGCGGAGGATAAGTTCGTCGCGGCGATCTGTGCGGCGCCGCAGGTGCTGGCAAAGGCCGGCGTCGCTGCGGGAAGGACGCTGACGTCCTATCCGGGCGAGGCGATCCAGTCACTGTTTACAGATGCCACATATATCGATGATAACACGAAGCTTGAAGATGGTGTCGCAGTCTGCGGCAATATGATCACCAGCAGGGGTCCTGGCACAACGTTGCCGTTTGCTTATAAACTGGTGGAAGTGTTGGGCGGACAGGCAGATGTTTTACGTGAAGCAATGCAGTATAATGCTTTGAAAGCATCAGTACGGGCACAATAACGGAAGGAGAATATAAATCATGTTGAAGATCAACAAAACTGTAGAAGAGGCGAAAGCTGCCATCGCGTTGGAAGGCCGTCTGGATACGGTCACTGCGCCGGAACTGGAAGCGGATCTTATGGGCATCATCGAGGGGGTCAAGGAACTGGTCCTGGACTTTGAGAAGCTCGATTATATCTCCTCTGCCGGACTGCGCGTGCTGCTTTCTGCCCAGAAAACGATGAACAAGCAGGGCACCATGAAGATCGTGCATGTCAAAGAAGTCATCATGGATATTTTCGAAATGACGGGGTTCCTGGATATTCTGACTGTTGAAGAATAAGTGGAGGTTGTAACCATGGCTGAAGCAAAAATCGCTTTGACCGGCCGTATCGATTCCAACAACGCTCCGCAGGTGGAAAAGGATATACTGGAACAGCTTGCGGGCCAGGGTCAGGTGTCTTTGATCCTGGACGCGGAGGAATTGTATTACATTTCCAGCGCCGGATTGCGTGTCATCCTGCGGCTGAAGAAGAATTATCCGGATCTGACGATCAAAAACGTCAGTTCTGAAGTCTACGAGATCCTGGAAATGACCGGTTTCACCGAGATGATGACCGTCGAGAAGGCCTATCGTGTCGTTGATGTTACCGGTTGCGAAGAGATCGGACGCGGTGCCAATGGCACCATCTATCGGATCGACCAGGATAACGTCGTCAAGGTCTATAACAATGCGGACGCGTTGGAGGACATCCAGCACGAGCGCGAAGTTGCCCGACTGGCATTGATCCTTGGCATCCCCACGGCCATCTCTTACGATGTGGTCAAAGTGGGCGAGAGCTATGGGTCTGTTTTCGAACTGCTGAACGCGTCTTCTTTCTCCAAAATCATCAGTACTGAGCCTGAGAAGATGGACTGGTGTGTCCAGGAGTATGTGGATCTGCTCAAGAAGATCCACAGCACGGAAGTGCCGGAAGGCAAACTACCGGATCTGAAAGAGACGGTATTGGGCTGGGCACGTTTTATGCTCGATTATTTGCCGGAAGAAGCTGGTAAGAAACTGGTCGCGATGGTCGAGGCGATCCCGCACGATGATCATATGATCCATGGGGATTATCATACGAAGAATGTCATGTTCCAGAACGATGAAGTCCTTCTGATCGATATGGATACGCTGGCCATCGGTAATCCGATCTTTGAGCTGGCCTCCATGTACAATGCGTTCATCGGATATTCTGAGATCGACAAAACGAAGATCATCGAGTTCCAGGGCTTCGATTCCGAGACGGGCCATACGTTCTGGCGCAAGTCGCTGGCGGCTTACCTGGATACCCGCAATGAGCTTAAGATCCAGGAGGTCGAGGATAAAGCAAGGATCATTGGTTATACGCGTATGATCCGCCGTTCCATCCGCCGTAAAGGACTGGAGAATGAGACCGACCGCAAGGAGATCGAGTACTGGAAAGCCCAGTTGCTGGATCTGTTGTCCCGTGTCGATTCACTGGTCTTCTCCCGCAATGAGTTGGTGGTCGAGGCAGCCGAAGAGAACCTGCCGATGGTGCAGGAATTCGTCGATGAGCATCTGGAAGCGGCGGAATGTCCCATGAAATCACAGATGCAGATCAGTCTGGCGGTGGAAGAGATCTTCGTCAATATCGCAAGATATGCCTATGGAGCTGACAAGGGCACCGCCGTTGTCAGCGTGGAAGTCTCCGATGCGCCTGTGGAAGTCGTGATCACATTCATGGATCATGGCAAGCCTTACGATCCGCTGGCCAAGGCGGATCCGGACGTGACGCTGTCGGCGGAAGAGCGCGGCATCGGCGGACTGGGCATCTTCATCACCAAGAAGACCATGGACGACGTCGTCTACGAGTACAAGGATGGTCAGAACATTTTGAAGTTGAAAAAGAGTCTGTAAAAGGAGATTGAATATGGATCCGTTGCAGATCGACCTGCACATGCATTCCTCTGTGTCCGATGGCACAGACACCCCAGCACAGATCCTTGAAAAAGTGAAACAGGCCGGTATCGGCCTGTTTTCGTTGACGGATCATGATGCCATCAAGGGCAGCCGCGAGATCATGACGATGCTGCGGGAGGGAGATCCCGCCTTCATTCCCGGAGTGGAATTCTCCTGCCAGGATGATCAGGGCAAGTACCACATCCTGGGGCTGGCGTATGATCCTGCAGCTGTTTCGATCCAGGCAGTCGTGGATCTGGGACATGAGTACCGCATGCGTAAAGTGCGGGGCCGTATGGCCAAGCTTACGGAAGAATTCGGCCTCGTTTTCCCCGAGGAAGAAGTCGTCAAGCTGTTGAATTATGATAATCCGGGCAAACCGCACATCGGGAACCTGATGGTCAAACTGGGCTATGCGGAAAGTAAAGAACAGGCCATCCGGGAGATCATCAACAAGGTGCATTTCAGGGGTGAATATGTGCGTCCGGAAGAAGCCATCCGCGGTATCCTGGACGCCGGTGGCATCCCGGTACTGGCGCATCCTTCCTACGGCAGCGGCGATCAGCTGATCTTCGGCGAGGAAATGGAGGAGCGTATCCAACGGTTGATCGGATTCGGACTGCAGGGACTGGAAGTTTTCTACTCCGGTTTCACTCCGCGGATCCGTAAAGAACTGTTGACCTATGCGGATCGGTACGGGTTATATATCACCGCGGGCAGTGATTACCATGGCCGCAACAAACTGATCGCCATGGGCGATACCGGACTGGCGGGACAAGAATTTCCGGAAGGACTGAAGCGTTTCCTGGACAAGGTACTGCCATGATGCTTTGAAGAATACCCATCAAAAAAGAGGACAAACACGTGTGTGCTTGTCCTCTTTCTGCGTTCAGAGGTCAGGCTGAGAATCAGATTTCCACGTCTTTCAGTTCTTTCGTGATTGTTTCCATCTTTTCATCCGTGAGGATATATTTTCTGCGATACAGGAGCATACCGCCCAGCATCATCAGCATGGGGAGAAGCGCGACCGTCAGCCGCAGGATCCATAAAGAAGAGCCTACAGCGCGGACAGCGGCATCGCCCTGTGCGGCTTCGCCTTTGATATGCGCGGCAGTCAGCGCCAGAGAAACGATCATTGCCGCGATCCCGCTGGTCAGTTTGATGACGAAAGCCTGCATGGAGAAGATGACGCTCTCGTCAGAACGACCAAAGCGCCAGCGGCCATATTCCACCGTGTTGGCCAGCGATACCGTAAGCATGACGGACAGAAGACCGTAGGCAGTGTACTGCATGGCGGCCGGCAGGAACAGGGGGTAGACCTTGCGGACACCGCAGATCAGAAGCAGCAGCGTCAGCAGATAAGCGGAGGAGACGAGTCCGATGCCGATGTGGAACGTCCGCTCGCTGGTGCATTTTTGCCGGATCATCGGCAGGACGAACATCATGGAAAGCAGCTGCACGGCGCTGCCGACACCGGTGTACATGGTATAGTCATTGTACCATGTTGCGCCGGCCAGATCATATTTGAAGAAATAGATCAGCATATTGCTGGTGATGAACATGGCTCCGTTGACGAGCACGCAAATGGCCACGATGCACATGGTCTGGTCGTTGGTGACCAAAGTGCGGATCATTTGCTTCAGGCCGACCGTCTGCCCGGCGGGGACCGGCTTTTCCTTGATGCACAGGCAGGTGATCAGAATGGTCACGGCAAAGACGATGCTGACCAGCAGAGCGAAGCGGCGGAAGCCGATGACTTCCACATTGCCGCCCATCCAGCGTACGGCTTTGACGGTCAGCACATTGATCAAAGCCGCTCCAAGGCTGGCTGCCGTCCTGCTCAAGGACGTCATTCCTTCGCGTTCACGTCCTACGCGGGTAAAGGCCGGCAGCATGGACCAGAAAGGAATGTCCATCATCGTGTAGGTGGCGCCCCAGATGATATATATGACGGCGGCATAAGCGGCCAGAGAGCGGCCGGAAAGCCCGCCCGGAGCCGCATAGACCAGATAGAGCAGCAGGCTGCTGAGCAGGGTGCCGACCAGCATCCATGGGCGGAACCTGCCATAGCGGGTATGGGTCTTCGCAACGACCACACCCATGATCGGCGCGTTCAGCGCGTCAATGATGCGGGCGGCCAGCAGAATGATGCCCATGATCCAGGCGTCGACGCCCAGAACGTCCTGATAATAATATAAGACATAGCCGGAAGCAAGTGCATAGGCCATGTCTTTGCCGACAGCGCCAAGTGCGTACGCGAAGCGCTCTTTCAAACCAAGTTTCATGATAAATACTGCCTTTGCTTAAGAATTGCGTCATCATTATAATGCAAAACACCAAGAGAATTCAAGCTTGCAAATCGTAAGAAATGTATGGCATAATCAAAACAAAGAGGCAGATGGAGATGGGGATATGAAACTGACTACATTATGCTATATCGAACGGGATGGCTGCTGGCTGATGCTGCACCGTGTCAAAAAAGAGCAGGATGAGAATGCCGGCAAGTGGATCGGCATCGGCGGACATATAGAAGCAGGAGAAACACCGGAAGAATGCATCCGCAGGGAAGCCTTTGAGGAGACCGGTCTGCAGCTGAAAGGTCTGCAGCTCAGGGGCATCATCACTTTTATTCTTCCCAAATGGGGCGACGAGCTGACCTTCCTGTACACGGCTTCTGCAGAAGATGGCACAGTACGGGAAACGGGCGAAGGTGTGCTTCGTTGGATCCCCATTCCTGAAGTCAAGAGCCTGGAACTTTGGCCCGGCGATCGTATCTTCCTGCCGCTTTTGGAGCGCCGGAGAGATGTATTCTCTCTGAAACTGATCTATAACGAAGCGGATGCGCTGATCGGACACAGCATAGAATCATAAAACGAAAAGTCGCCTTTCAGGCGACCTTTTTATTTCTATCCTCAGGTATACTAGCAGTATCAAATACAGAGGAGGAACATATCGATGTACGGAGCACTTTTAGGAGACATGATCGGAGCCCCTTACGAATTCGACAGGGGCAGTAAAACAAAGCATTTCCCGTTGTTCAACGATGAAAGCCAGTGGACGGATGACAGTGTGATGACGATCGCCGTGGCGGAAGCTTTGATGCAGGCCGGAGATGGTGCGGAAGAGCAGGTCAAAGAAGAGCTGGTGCGCAGCATGCAGGCTTGGGGCCGCAGGTATCCGGATGCCGGATACGGAGCACGGTTCATCTATTGGATATTCGCGGAGGACCCCGCACCTTACGGCAGTTATGGCAATGGTTCGGCCATGCGCGTTTCCTCTGCGGGTTGGTTGTATGATACACTGGAAGAGACCCGCAGGTATGCCCGCCTGACAGCAGAAGTATCGCATGACCATCCGGAAGGCATCAAAGGAGCGGAGGCAATTGCATCGGCCATCTTCCTGGCCCGCACCGGTCATACGAAAGAAGGGATCAAGGACTTTGTCATCCGCGAATTTGGATATGATCTGGCCCGCACCTGCGATGAGATCCGTCCGACGTACTTCCCATATCGAGACCTGCCAGAAGACGGTGCCGGAAGCCATTACCGCTTTCCTGGAGGGTAAAGACTTCGAGGACGTGATCCGGACTGCCGTATCTTTAGGGGGCGATAGCGATACGCTGACCTGCATCGCCGGATCGATCGCCGAGGCGTTCTACGGCGTGCCGGACGCCATGAAAGAGGAGTGCCGTAAGCGTCTGGAGCCGGATATGCTGGCTGTATTGAACAAGTTCGACGCGATGCGCGCTTAATCTTCCCAGTGGGTCAGGCCGTAATAGAGCATTTCATTGTATTTCGCATTGGCCTCTCTGGCTTCTTTCTTCTGCTTCCAGGCTTCGATCTCGGCACAGATGGAGAGCATCTCATCCACGATCATCTCCACCGTGCGGGGCTGAGCCTGGCGCAGATAGGAGGTCATCCTTTGGATCGCTTTCGGGCTGCCCAGGCGGCTCGCCATGACTTCACCCAGTTCCGGTGGAAAACCCTGCGCAGCCAGGGTCTTTTTTAATTCATCCCGACAGCGCAGCCAATATTGCTGATCCAGGGTGCTCATGCGTCCACCTCCTTTACCGATACGAAAGACTTGATACAAGGATGATAGCATTGAACGGAGGAAGTGTCAAATTCCTGGAAAAAAGCATTGACAAATAAGTTAGCCGGTGCTAACATAGATGAAGTTAGAAGATCCTAACTTATATTGTCGTCGCTGAAAAGGAGAGAAAACGTATGATGCCATTACCGTTAGCTGCCGTCGGGGAAGAAATGATGGTGCAGAGGATCGGAGGCGCTCCGAACGTGAGAACACACCTGGAAAACCTGGGGTTCGTCGCCGGCGCCAGTGTCATCGTGCTCAGCGAGATCGAAGGGAATCTGATCGTGAACGTAAAGGAAGCCCGGATCGCGCTCAATAAAGAGATGGCGATGAAGATCTTTGTACAATAGGACCATAGGTCATAAGACAAAGGTCGAAAAGGTAACAGGAAGGGAGAGGGACACATGAGAACATTGCGGGAAGCCCAAATCGGTGAGACCGTCACCGTGAAGAAGCTGCATGGAGAAGGTGCTGTCAAACGACGCATCATGGACATGGGCATCACCAGACATACCGAGATCTATGTGCGCAAAGTTGCACCATTGGGCGATCCGGTCGAGATCACAGTCCGTGGATATGAACTGTCGATCCGCAAGGCCGATGCCGAGATGATCGAGATCGAGGAAGAAGCATAAGTTTTATTTTTTGATCTTGGGTTAGATCGAACTAACATAATGGAGGAGAAATCAATGGAAATTCGTATTGCCCTTGCCGGCAACCCGAACAGCGGCAAAACTACATTGTTCAACGCCTTGACGGGTTCTACACAGTTTGTGGGCAACTGGCCGGGCGTCACGGTCGAGAAAAAAGAAGGCAGCCTGAAGAAGCATGATGGCGTCAAGATCATGGACCTGCCGGGCATCTACTCTTTATCACCGTATACCCTGGAAGAAGTCGTAGCACGTAATTATCTGATCGATGAACGGCCGGATGCCATCCTGAACATCGTAGATGGTACCAACCTGGAACGTAACCTGTACCTGACCACACAGCTGACGGAGCTGGGTATCCCCGTCGTCGTGGCGGTCAACATGATGGACGTCGTCCAAAAGAACGGCGACAAGATCAACCTGCAGGAGCTGGGCCGTGAGCTTGGCTGCAAAGTGGTGCCGATCTCCGCTTTGAAGGGCACAGGCGTCATGGAAGCGGCGGAAGAGGCTATCAAAGCCGCGAAGAGCACCAAGACCGTGCCGATGCATACCTTCAGCGGTCCAGTCGAGCACGCGATCGCTCATATCGAGGAAGCGGTCGTCCATAATATGCCGGAAGAGCAGCAACGTTGGTACGCCATCAAGGTCTTCGAACGGGATGAAAAGGTCCTGGAAAAACTGAACATCCCGGCACAGACCAAAGCACATATCGAAAATGACATCCAGGCGGCTGAGAAGGAGCTGGATGATGATGCCGAATCCATCATCACCAATGAACGTTACGTCTATATCAGCAGCATCATCAAGGGCAGCTACAAAAAAGCGAATGCTGCTAAAATGACCACTTCCGACAAGATCGATAAGATCGTCACCAACCGTTGGCTGGCACTTCCGATCTTTGCTGTGGTCATGTTCCTGGTCTACGCCCTTGCCATGGGCAAGTCCATCGCGGACGGCGGTATCGCGATCGGTACCTTCCTGACCGACTGGACCAACGATGTTTTTGGTGAAGCATGGTTGATCGAAGGCTCTCGTTCCCTGCTGGAAGGCTGGGGCGTCGCTCCCTGGCTCGTCGGTCTGATCTCCGATGGTGTGATCGCCGGTGTCGGCGCGGTGCTCGGATTCGTACCGCAGATGCTGGTCCTCTTCCTGATGCTGGCCATCCTGGAGGACTGCGGCTACATGGCACGTATCGCCTTCATCATGGACCGGATCTTCCGCCGTTTCGGCCTGTCCGGTAAATCCTTTATCCCGATGCTGGTGGGTACCGGCTGCGGCATCCCTGGCGTCATGGCTTCTCGTACGATCGAGAATGAACGCGACCGCCGCATGACCATCATGACCACCTGCTTCATGCCCTGCGGCGCGAAAATGCCGATCATCGGCCTGATCGCCGGTGCTCTGTTCGGCGGTTCTTCCTGGGTCGCCACGTCCGCGTATTTCATTGGTGTGGCCGCCATCGTCATCTCCGGTATCATGCTGAAGAAGACGAAGCTGTTTGCCGGCGATCCGGCTCCGTTCGTCATGGAGCTGCCGGCCTACCACGCACCGACACTTGTCAACGTCCTGCGTGCCATGTGGGAGCGCGGCTGGTCCTTCATCAAGAAGGCCGGCACTATCATCGTGCTGTCCACCATCGTCCTTTGGTTCCTGCAGGGCTTCGGTACCGTCAACGGCCGCTTCGGCATGGTCGATGCGCTGTATGAAGACGAAAGCCTTGTAGACGATGCATATATCGAAAAAGTCGCTGACCGCATGGGCATCGAGACCGATGAGGTCAATCCGTCTGATGATTCCATCCTGGCTCGGATCGCGCAGCCTGTCTCTGTCATCTTCAAGCCTCAGGGATTCGGCTCTTGGAAACCTACCGTCGCGACGGTCACCGGACTGATCGCGAAGGAGAACGTCGTCGGCACCTTTGGCGTCCTGTACAACTATGACGATCAGGACGGTGAGGAAGAACTGGAAGAGAACGGTGACCAGATCTGGACCAATGTGGCGGATGACTTCAATCGCAACTCCAACGGCCACGGCCGACTGGCAGCCTTCGCCTTCATGCTGTTCAACCTGCTCTGCGCTCCTTGCTTCGCGGCTATGGGTGCGATCAAGCGTGAGATGAACAACGGAAAATGGACGGCCTTCGCCATCGGTTACATGTGCGTCTTCGCTTA
>JAILDJ010000196.1 GCA_024689505.1 Clostridiales bacterium | reverse complement strand
GGGGCCGAACAGCAGGCTTTGTCCGTTCACGAAGAACTTGAACTGGCTGCGGCCGGAAACATCGATCAGGCAGGTCTCAGGAACTGTGTCGATGGTCGTTATGAAACCGAACCAGGCCGGAACGATCTCCTGCGCCGGGTCATAGCCCAGTGCTTTTAGCTGCCGGACCGGCAGGCCGATAAAGTGTTTTTCGGTAATGGGGAAGGGGAATGGGGATGGCATACGGAAACCTCCTTTTATATGCTGACGCTGTTCTTATCCCTCCAGGCCTGCGGGCTTATGCCCGTCTTGGTCCTGAAAAAGCGGATAAAATAAGCGGTGCTGCTGAAACCAAGGTCTTCGGCGATCTCGCGGACCTGCATCGAGGTCCCGGTCAGTCGGGCTTTGGCCTTGTCCAGTTTCAGATCGTTGATGTAGGAAAGAATGGTGACGCCCTCTTCTTTCTTGAAGACGCGCAGCAGATATTCACGGCTGAAATGATAGTGATCGGCGATGTCAGTCAAAGAGGGACCATCTTTCAGATGGGAGTCGATGTACCGTTTGATCCGGGTGACCAGCCGTTCCTCCTGCTGATCCCGCGCTTGTTCGCTGCGGTCAGTCGCCTGACGGGTCAGATCGTTCAACTGCTCGATCGCTTCCTGCCAGTTGCGGAATTCCACAGGCCCGTGGATGCCGGTGAAAGCATCCTTGATATTCTCGAAGCCCACGTCTTCCACGGTGCGCTCCAATTGCAGCAAGGACCTAAGGACATCCTCCCGCTGCAGGGACTCCGTCGTCTCATCGAGGGACTGGATCTGCGTATCACCGGGCTGCACGCTGCCGATCCGGTCCAGCATGCGGAAGAAAAGACTGATCGCCTGCGTAAATGCATAGGAACGATCCGCGATCAGGATCCTCGCATCGGTATCGGCATTGAGCTGCAATGCGTTCTGGAACAGGGAACACAGGGAAGCCAGACGACGGACTTCTGCCGCCTCTGCCAAGGGTTCCTCCGGCTGTACCATCAGAAACAAGTTGACTTTCTTATAGAAATTGATGGAGATCGTGCCGTTCTTGCCGAAGTACCGTTCCAGCAGTTGGTAGATCTGGACACAGAGGGTGAGACTGCGTTGGAAAGAACGTTCCAGGATGGCACCGCAGCGGATCAACAAGGGAAAGACCGGTTTGCGATAGTCCAGTAAGACATTCATATCACGCAGGAGCTCATTATTGACTTCTTGCATGGGAACATACCCATCGATGAGTTCCGTCAGGAAGACGCTGGCCCGCTCATGCCCGGCCCGTTTCTTGAATTCCGGATCGACATCGACGGTCCGCTGCAGGATCATATCCCGCTCGATCTCTCGGATACTTTCGCGTACGGCCTCCAGCAGGACCTCTTCGCGATCGCCCTTCAGGACGTAGCGGGCGTGCTTGTGGACCTGATACACGTAATCGAATTCTGAATAACCAGTCAGGAAGATGACCTTACACTGCGGCCACTTCTGGCGGACGACGGAATACAGCTCCAGCCCTGTCATCTGCGGCATATTGATATCCATGATCGTGATATCGATACGCTCGGTCTCCAGGACCGAGACCGCCTTAATGGCGGAGTCGACCATCATAAGCTCCAGCTCCAGGTCCTCCTGGGTCGCCAGCAGACTGTGCACGGATTCCCGTGCCATACGTTCGTCGTCAACGATCAGTAAACTATACATAATGCCGTTCTCCTTTGTATCAGCATAACACAGATCCAGCGGTTTATAAAGTCCTGTGCGCATATATAGCATGATCCCCCGGTACCGATCATGGGCCGGGGGATCATACAGCAGAACAAAACATTACTCTTTTACAGAACCCAGTGTCATACCGGTGATGAAATAACGCTGCAGGAACGGGTAGATGAGCATGATCGGGATGATCGCGATGAAGATCTGCGCCGCAGTCACGGTACGCTGAGATACCTTATTCATGGCATCGACCGTCGTCAGATCGAGCTTAGAAGCATCGACCGACTGGATGATGTTGCGTAGGTAGGTCTGCAGAGGATATTTGTTGGGATCGCTCAGATAGATCATACCATCGAACCAGGAGTTCCAATGACCGACGATGGTGAACAGACCGACCGTGGCCAGAGAAGGCTTGGAGATGGGGAGTACGATCTTCCAGAGGATCTGGAAATGGTTCGCTCCATCGAGCTGGCCGGACTCAGTCAAAGAGTAGGGCAGACTCTTGAAGAAGTTCTGCATCAGGATGATGTTGAACGTCATAACGGCACCCGGCAGGACCAGAGCCCAGATCGAGTTGTAGATACCGACCATTTTGATGACCATGAACGTCGGGATCATACCGCCATTGAAGATCATGGTGATCAGGAAGATCCAGCGATATACCTTGCGGGCGTGGAAGTGGATCTCGCTCTGTGACATGGCGTAGGCAGCCAGCAGATTGACGGTCAGGCTGATCGCGGAACCCAGGATGACGCGGACCACGGAAACCCCGAAGGCGGTGAAGAATGCCGGTTTTTCCAGGATATACTTGTAAGAATCCAGGGTGAAATCGACCGGGAAGATGGTGACCCAGCCGGCAGCCGCCGCCGAGTTGGAACTGAAGGACAGCGCCAGGATGTTCAGGATCGGGAAGAGGGCCAGCACCATGACACAGGTCAAAAGGATCGTGTTGATGCATACAAAGGCTTTGCGGCCCGGGGACGTTTTGATTTTGTTCTTATTTGCCATGATCCCACCCCCTTAGAAGATTTCATAGTTGGCATATTTCGTTGCCAGCTTGAATGATACTGAGATCAGTATGAAGGAGACCACGGACTTGAACAGACCGATGGCGGTGGAAACACTGTACTGCAGCTGACGCAGACCGATGCGGTAGACGAAGGTATCCAGGATGTCGGCCTTCTCATAGGTGATCGGGCTGTACAAGTTGAGTACTTGGTCGAATCCGGCGTTCAGGACGTTGCCCAGGCCCAGGATGGTGGTCAGCAGGATCATCGGCATGATGCCGGGGATGGTGATGTGCAGCAATTGCTGGAAGCGGTTCGCTCCATCGATGGAGGAGGCTTCATACAGAGATTGGTCGATGCCCACCAGGGCTGCCAGATAGATGACGGTGTTGTAGCCGACTTCTTTCCAGACGTTGGAAATGATCAGGACGCCGCGGATGTACTTGTTCTCACCCAGGAAGTAGATGGGTTCGCCGCCGAGTGCGACGATGATCTTGTTCAGGATACCGTTCGTGGGAGAGAGAAGGTCGATCAGGATACCGCCCAGGATGACCCAGGACAGGAAGTACGGGATGTAGATCAGCGTCTGGACCGACTTCTTGAAGGCCTTGTTGCGGACTTCATTGAGCATCAGAGCCAGGATCAGCGGGAAGATGATCAAGGTGACGATCTTCCAGATGGCGATGACCAGCGTGTTGACCAGAACACGTCTGAATTCCGCCATACCGAAAATGTACTCGAAATTTTTGAAGCCGACCCATTTAGAATGGAAAAACTGGCCGATGCCGCCGGAGGGCACGAAATCCTGGAAGGAAATGACGATACCGACCATCGGAAAGTACGCGAAGATCAGCAGCAGGATCATAGCCGGGAGCAGCATCACATGGAACATCCACTCCTTTTTAAAGGTCTGGCTGAAGCTTTCCTTCTTTTTGGCGTTTGCTTTCATGGATTATACCTCAGGATTAAGGGATGAGGATCCGCTCTGTTGAGAGCGGATCCTTTGTTGCATCAATACGTCTTATTTGCTCTTGTACCACTCGTTGGCTTCCGCAGTGATCTCTTCCAGACCCAGAGCGTTGACTTCCTTCATGAAGGTATCCCAGTCGTCAAGCGTCTTGGTGCCCATGATGACCTGCGTGTAGTATTCCACGATCTTATCGTTGACGGTGGAAAGCTTCTGCTGCATGGCAGGCGTATCAGCAGTGGTGAACTTGTTGTACTCGTACAGGCCGCCCTGGTAGTAGGAATCCAGTGCGGAATAAGAGGACAGGCCAGGACCGAAGGTGCGGTACGGACCCGCTTTGGACGGATCGCCGGCTACGAAAGCGGCGCAGTCATTGTAGTAACCCATCTCTTCACCGGTCAACTTGGAGGTGTCGCCGGATTCCAGAGATTCGCAGACGTGGTAGTGTGCTTCCATGTTCTTCAGCGGGTTCCAGGTCTTCAGCATGACATAGTGCTGCGGGAAGGTCATGGTACCGGCTTCATCAGGCAGCATGTACTTGTCCATCTCTTCCTTCGGAAGCAGCTGTGTGCTGACCCAGAAGTTGAGCAGTTTGATGACCGCTTCCGGATGCTCGCACTTGGAACTGATGACGAACAGCTGGTTGAGGCCGATGGTAGCCTGCGGATGAGCAACTTCTCCAGCCTTGGCAGGCAGCAGAGGAAGCGCGACCCATTCTGCTTCGTTGTTGTTGTCGACAGTGGACTGCAGCGGCCACATATGGTTCCACATAGCACCCCACTGGATACCGGAAGTTCCGGAAACAGAAGCCTCAGCGGCTTTGTTGGAATCCATGGAGGAGAAATCCTGGGCGATCAGGCCGTCAGCATAGGCCTTGGACATCCAGGTCAGAGCATCTTTGGCACCGTCAGTCACGGAACCGTACATGATACCGCCATTGCCGTCATCAGTCCAGTTGCCGGGATAGGCACCGAAGCTGTTGAACAGGCCGACCACATCGCCGGTGCCGGGGCCGTTCAGGAAATCCTTGTGGATGGTCATGCCGATGGTGTCGTCCTGGCCATTGCCGTCCGGATCATTGTTTTTGAAAGCAAGCATAACATCGTAGAGTTCTTCCATGTTGGTGGGAAGCTCAAGACCCAGTTTGGTCAGCCAGTCCTGACGGATCCAGATGACTTCGCCTTGGTCGATGGAACCGGCCACGTTGGGCAGTGCGATGATATTGCCGTCATAACGAAGGGATTCCCACAGATCGGGACCTTCAGCGGTGGTCCACTTCTTCATATCATCGGAAGCGTAAGCGTTCCACAGGGGTTCCAGATCCTTGTTGATCAGGTCGGTCTTGGCCAGCAGCGCCAGCTGCGCGCGGTCAACGATCATGAAATCCGGGATCTCGCCAGAGGCGATCGCCATGGAAGTTTTCTGTACAGCGTCTTCCTGCGTGGCAGGGCTGTACCACTGATAGTCGATGTAGATGTTGGTCTGCTCATGCTGCTGCTGGGTATAGTAGCAGCTCTCCAGTTCTTCCTCGCTGAACAGGTTCAGGAAAACCGTCGCGATCTGGAAGAAAGAAGTCAGATGAACTGGCTCATCGTACTTGCCGGTATTGATCGTTGCGGGATCGATCTCGGCAGAAGCATTGTTGTCGCCTTTGTCGCTGCTGCCGCTCTTGGAGCAGGCGGCCATGCTCAGGACCATGATAGCGATGAGCATCAAGCAAAGCACTTTCTTTAACATGTTGTAACCTCCTGTTTTTTTCTGAAGATGGTTTCGTTCTGCTTCAGTTTTAGGTTAGCTTAATTGTAAATGAATTATGAACAAATCGTAATGTTCAATAATTGACCTGACGGCGTAAAAAATTGACCTTGTCCACACCTATCGCCAGCGCCTGCATGATATCGGGATCATGGTCCTGATCCAGGATCACCAGTCCTGCAAACTGTGGAAGATCCTTTAGATTATCCAACACGTCACGGTTATAGACCGCGCCGGTGCCGATCGGCAGAAATTCATCGTTTTCAGCTTGTTTTTCCACTTTGTGCACGATATCGGCGCGGAAGTCCTTTAGATGGACGAGCACGATGCGGTCGTTATATTTTCGTACCGTCTCAAAATCCAGCCCGGCATACCAGGTCCAGCCGTAATCCAGCTCCAGACCGATGTCCGGCGCCGCTTTGAGGAACAGGTCCAGCATATAAGGCTGATCCGGATATCCCGTGGGATGGAATTCCATGTTGTGGTTATGCGCCAGTACCCGGACAGGGTCTGATAGATGCTGCTGGATCTCGGTCATATAACCGGCCCAGTCGGCGGCGCCTTCAGGCATTCGATAGGCGCAGTTGACTACGTAGAAGCAGGCACCGGTCTCGCGATACGCTTGCATCAATACTTCCGCGATATAGGCTGCCGGATACTCTCGATAGCGGATCGCGGCGTGCATACTTTTGACTTTCAATCCAAACGACCGGAGCAGGGCAGCTTCCTTTACTATAGTTTCCGGGAACCATAGCTGCGGCGGCGGATCTCCCGGCGGTTTATGATCCGGGTCCTGCTTCATGATGATGAGCATCGGTTCGATGCAGTCAAAGCCGATCTCCTGGAGCTGCCGAAGGGCGGCCGCCTTATCTTTCACAAATGGCTCGGTCAACCCAAAAAGGTTGACGCCAAGTTCAAAAGGTCGAATTGCCATTGGATCAGTATCCTTTCCGGTTCAAACCGATCTGCAGTGTTTTCTTCTGCAGGAGAGTCTCTGGATTTTGCGCCTTCTGCGCGGCATGTATCGCGATCGGTAATCTATAATCCATGGACATACCTCTCAGAATCGTGATACTTTTTTCACACCATAGAAGTTATAGTCGGTCGGAATACCTGTAAGCGGCTCGATCTTTGTTTCGGGGTGGTCCTCTCCTGCCCACAAGAAGATCGTATCGCCCTTCCGGGTATCGATCGTAAGCGTTCCATCCTGCATGCTGAAACCTTTGGGATGTCCGTTGATCTCACCGTGCACAGTATCGGCACCGAAATCGGTCCGAAGGACCAACTTGCCGCCTTGTTCCGCCTTTGCTTCCACAAACTGTGTAACGTATGCTTTCCGCACGGCACTGATGAGGAACGCGCCTTCCGTGCGCATATCGGCAAGTGCGATGTCTGCCCATGCCGGCGGCGCATTCTCGAACAGTCGGATGATACCGCCGTTGCTCTGGATCGCCATTTCCTGCAGTGCGGCGATGGATCCGAAACCGGCCTCGATCGTCTGACCGAAATTGCCGCCCGGATATACATACAGGGAGATGTCACAACTCTTTTGCGGTCCCTGAAAGTGAACGGTACTTTCCGTGACATAGCGATCGGCGTAATCGAGCATCAGATTGCGGGACAAAGCCGGGCGTCCGCCATAGGCACCAAGAAGAGCGACCCATGGGAAGGACCATCCGACCCATTCGCCTTGGCCGTGGATGCCAAGGACAGTCAGGCAGTGTTCGATCGTCTCCCGGTCGGTTTCCAGCGTCATTTCATGCAGCGGATAGATGGGGAAGAGGTGGGACTGATGACGGTGACTGGAGGAAAGAGGCAGCCCTTTTCGCACAGCCAGGCTGCCGAATTCGTCCATTGGGTAGGGGGTCAGATGATCGAGTGCATAGGTCCAATCCGCCTTCTCTGGCTCCTCGATTCCCAGGATCTCGGAAGCTTCGATCAGTGCTTTGCACAGGAACTTGATCAGCGACAGGTCGATGGTGGCGTCGGGACCGAAACGGTTGGTCCAGTCGGGCATCTCGTGTCGGACCCAACGGTAGGTCTCCTGTGGGCTGTGATATTCCGGCGAAGAGCTCCAAGGCAGATGCAGATAACCATCTTCACGCATCTGAAGCTCCGGCAGCAGGGGCTTTAAGGCTGCTTTCATGAGCGGATACGCCCGGTCGCGCAGGAAAGTTTCGTCCATGCTGAATTTGTAGTGCTGCCAATACATGAAGCAGACCCAGGGAAGACCGTTGAATTCAAAGTTATCGATATTACAGAGCAGTGGGCGGCAGTCGATATCAGTGCAGTGCGCGAGGAATTCGCCCTCCCGCTCAAAGAATTTTTCGCAGAATTGTTTCAGGATCGGACGGGCTTGATCGATCATATCGTACATGGGCATGCCGAAATCCAGTCGGTTGCCAGTATAGATGGACCACAGCTGCATCTGCTGCTCCAGGTTCCAGTGATAATCATTCATGCAGTAGGCCGGCAGGTTGTCGTCCTCGGACCAGGGGCCTTGCAGGGTCATGTGGATGCCGCCCGGCCGCGTGCTGCTAGCCAATTTGTACACTTCGATGTAGTACAGGGCTTCCAGACGCGTATCCGGAATGCTCAGGAAGGAAGCGGAGTAGTAGTCCAGCCACCAGTTCCGGTGTGCGTCCCCCAGCACTTCGACTGCAGACGCATCCAGATCCTTGATGCAGGCGATCGCTTCCTGTGCGGGGTTTGATTTCGTCCGATCGCAGCTGATGGAAAGCACAAGGATCTCATGTCCGGGGCTTACGATGATCCTTTTCCAGGCGACCGCATAGCCGCCATTTTCCGGGATGGCCTGCGACCACCAACAAACGTCGCCTTCCGTGCCCTCCAGGGAATCAGGATACCCCCATGCCTTCAGATACTGCGTCATGGTGTGGGGCTTGCGCTCCGGATGTGCCAGACCGCCGAAAGCCTTCCACCGGGTAGACTCTTTCGTGTCATCATCAGTATAATCGCCTGAACGGCTCAGGAACTTAGGTTTCATGGAGAAGCTTTCGTCCCCTTCGGTCCAGGTCTCCAGCACGAGGACCTGATCCGTCGCGCTGACCCAGGTCTCCCAACGGACTGCGCCAATGTCGGTTTCGGTCCGGCCTTCCGTTACAGCATCGTACAAGCGGAACCGCATGGTGTGATTTGCCACTTGCCCCTGTGTCGTGAACTCGAGACGGCCGACAGGAAATCGCGTCGGATTGGGGTTTTCGCGGCCGGGATTCAGGAATGTGTTGAGTTTTTCCTTGTTTTCGGTTTCCAGATAATGTGTGAAAGTGCGCCAATTGAACTCATCTTCATAATCCGGATGGATGTTGCGCAGCTCCCAGATGTCGGCGCGATCCAACGAAATCTTCATCGGTCGGTCGCCGCCGCCCCAGACGACGGTGCCGATGAC
>JAILDJ010000188.1 GCA_024689505.1 Clostridiales bacterium | reverse complement strand
ATGGCAAAGCCTGGAACATGCTCTATCTGGAGAACCATGATCATCCGCGCATCATCTCGCGTTACGGCAGCGAGGCTTTCCGGAAGGAATCCGGAAAGATGCTGGCCGCCATGTATCTGTTCCAGCAGGGCACGCCCTTCATTTATCAAGGGCAGGAGATCGGCATGACCAACTGGTATCCGACAGAAGTCTCTCAATACGAGGATATCCAGACGCTGAACCAGCATGCGGACTGGCCGGAAGCAAAGCGCCTGCAGCTATATCACCGCGCTTCGCGTGATTCCGCCAGGACGCCCGTGCAGTGGAGTGCCGAACGTTATGCCGGCTTTTCAGAGCAGGAACCCTGGTTCCATGTGAATGAGAATTATAAAGAGATCAATGTGGTGGAAGAAGAGGCGGATCCGGATTCCATACTGCAGTTCTACCGCAAGGCGATCCGCCTGCGCAAGAAGCTCAAGGTCGTGGCCGACGGGACGTTCCGGGAATATGACCGTGCCTCTTCCAAGCTGTATGTCTATGAGCGGAAGAACAAGGATCAGCGCTTGCTGGTGGTATGTTCTTTTGCGGAGAAAGAAGTATGCTGGAAAGCACCGGCAGGGTATGATCTGCACCAGGGACGGCTCCTTCTTTCCAATTACGGAGGCATGCGCCTGACAAAGCATGGGGCGCTGCTGAAACCTTATGAGACCGCTGTGCTCTTGTTTCAGGCAGATTGACGGTTGTCCTGTACAGAGAAATGTGATATATTATTATCACTGAAATTTATCAGAGGAGATATGACGAACTGCATGGTTGCGCGTATCAAGAAATGGATCCCTGACTTTGTAGTGGTCCCCTTTATACTCACATGGGTCGCCGATTTTTTAGTATTTTATATCGGCAAACTCTCACCGGTGCCGCCGGTCGAGATCGATATCGCATTGGATCAGAAGATCCCTTTTATTCCTGCTTTTATCGTTGTCTACGTACTTGCTTTTGTTCAATGGGCAGCAGGGTATATCATCATCATGCGGGATGGGCGGGATACGACCTGCCGCGTGTTCTCCGGTGAGATCCTTGCCAAACTGATCACCTTTGTGTTCTTTATCTTTATGCCGACCGTCATTGAACGGCCGGAAGTGACCGGTCACGGCGTGTTCGACTGGATGACTCGTTTCGTATATGCCGTGGATACACCAAAGTGCCTGTTCCCTTCGATCCACTGCCTGGCCAGCTGGATCTGCTGGCGCGGTACGTTCTATATGAAACGTGTGTCAAAGCCGTATCGGATCTGTATGTTCTTGTTTACACTGCTGGTCTTTGCATCGGTAGTGCTTGTCAAACAACACTATATCGTGGATGTTGCGGCGGGTGTGGCAGTCGCCGAGATCGGTCTGTTCCTGGCGCCGCGGCTGAAATTGGATCAGTTGTTTGAAAACTGCTGTACCGCGATCGAACGCTGCTGGAAAGCGCGATCCGCGAAAAAACAAAAAACTGTATGAATATCAAGAAAAAAGGCCTGTGGACATTGATCGCTCTTGTCCTTGCCGCGCTGACTGTGTACGCGGTCATGAAGGGCGGCGGCATGTCCGCGGCAGATTTTATCAATGCCTGGGACAGGGCCAATAAGTGGTGGCTGGGAGCGGCGTTTCTCTGCATGCTCGGCTATATCGGCTTCGAAGGTATGGCGGTGCGCTCCATCCTGAAGATCTGCGGCTATCCCAGACGCCATCGCCAAGGGATCCTGTACGGAGCTGCAGACGTCTATTTTTCGGCGATCACTCCTTCGGCCACAGGCGGCCAGCCGGCCAGCGCGTACTTCATGATCCGTGATGGTGCGCCGACCGCGGTGACGACGGCGGTCCTGCTGCTGAACCTGATCATGTATAATGCTTCGATCATCACACTCGGCGCAGCCACGTTGGTGATCCGGCCGCAGATGTTCCTGCATTTCAAGCCCATCTGTAAGATCCTGATCGGCGTTGGGACCTTGGTCATCTTGGGAATGATCGCTGTATTCCAGTTGCTGCTGTGGAGACCGAGAGTTCTGCACCGCCTTGTGGACTGGCTGTTCCTCCTGCTGCATAAACTGCGCATCCTGAAGCACACAGAACGCATGGAAGAACGCATCCTGCGTGCGATGGAAGAATATAAGAACTGTGTCGGCATCCTTTCCGGAAACAGGAAGATGTGGCTGGAAGCCTATATTTTCAACCTGCTCCAGCGCGTCTCGCAGATCCTGGTCTCCGGGTGTGTGTTCTTTGCCATGGGCGGACGCCGGGGCGTCATCAGTGTGCTGACGACGCAGTGTTTCGTTACTCTTGGTGCCAACTGTGTGCCGATCCCCGGTGCCATGGGCGTCACCGACTATCTGATGCTGGACGGCTACATGAACCTGATGTCGCGGGATGCGGCCTTTGAAGTGCAGCTGCTCAGCCGTACCATTTCGTTCTACATTTGTATCATTATCAGCGGGCTGATCGTTCTGGCCGGCTGGATCTGGCAGCATAAAAAACGCTATGCGAAGAAACAGAGGGAATCCGCATGATAGGTGTCTATGATTACACGGTAGTACTTACATATCTGTCTTTATTATCCGGTCTGATGGGGATCATCACATGTCTGCACGGTATAGGTCACCCGTTCGTCGGTATCTTTTTCCTGCTTTTGTCCGGCCTCTGCGATACGTTCGACGGGCGCGTCGCCCGCCGCAAGCAGGACCGCACGGAGATCGAGAAGAATTACGGCATCCAGATCGATTCATTGGCCGATCTGGTCGCTTTCGGTGTCCTGCCGGGGTGCATCGGTATCGCCATGCTGCGGGTCAGCGAAAAATTTACGGAGATCCCGCAGCTTGTACCGCGCGAGGCAGGCGACAAGATGATCCTGTACCCCATCATCCTGATCAGTATCATGCTTTTCTATGTACTGGCCGCGTTGATCCGTCTGGCGTATTTCAACGTCACGGAAGAAGAGCGTGCGCAGACGGAAGGCGGCTGCCGCAAGATCTATAAAGGACTGCCCGTCACTTCTGCAGCCCTCATCCTGCCGACGGTCATGGTCATCCAGTTCCTGACGAAGACAGATCTTACATTGCTGTACTTCATCGTGATGCTGGTCATGGGCTTCCTGTTCATCTCTCCGTTCGAGATCAAAAAACCGGGCACCCGCGGTGTATGGATCATGGTCGGGGCAGGCGCGGTGGAGTTCATCGTGTTGATGTGCCTGTGGTTCTTCATATGGAAGCACTGAAGTTATTATATGGCACGGTTCCCGGGCGTATCCTGCTGAAGGTGCTGACCTGGCCTGCGCTGTCCCGCGCAGCCGGCTGTTTCCTGGATTCCGGTCTGTCGCGGCCGCTGATCCCGCTGTTCATCCGCAAAGCGCATATCGACCTTGCGGATTTCGAGCCGGAACAGTACAACTGCTTCAACGATTGTTTCACCCGGAAGATCCTGCCGGGGAAACGCGTGTGGGATCCGGATGTCGCTGCTTTTACGGCGCCCTGTGACGGGAAACTGACGGTCTTCCAGATCCAGGACGGACTGGTGCTGCCCATCAAACAAAGCCAGTATTCGGTCGCACGATTGCTGGGTGATGCTGCCTTGGCGGATCGGTTCGAAGGCGGTCATTGCTTCATTTTTCGGCTGTGCGTCGAGGATTATCATCGCTATGCCTATGTGGCGAGCGGACAGAAGGAGGCGGATCGCTTCCTGCCCGGCATCCTGCATACTGTGCGCCCCATCGCACTCGAGAACGTGCCGGTCTTCACCGAAAACAGCCGTTCTCTGACGGTCCTGCACACGGAGGACTGCGGTACCATGGTGCAGATGGAGGTCGGCGCCATGCTGGTCGGCCGGATCTCCAATCATGAACCAGGAGCCGGTACAGTCGAAAAAGGTACGGAAAAAGGCATGTTTCTATACGGCGGTTCTACCGTGCTGGTGCTTGTCCAAAAAGACATGGTACAGCCAGAGCAGCGGTTCCTTCAAGCATCCTCCATGGGGGAGGAAGTTCCCGTGCGGATGGGTGAAAGAGTAGGGACTATGCATCGTTAAATAAATATGCTCCAGGCATTCTGCAATCGCTGCGGAATGCCTTTTTATATTGCGTTTATTCCATTCTTGTGATATAATCTATCCGAATATTATGCGCTTTTGAAAACAGCGTTTTAGAAAAGAGGAGCAATACTATGAAAGCTGCTGTTTTACATGCAAATCAGGACTTGCGTTATGAAGAGATCGAGACCCCCAAGGCAGGCCCGGGAGAAGTCGTCATCCGTGTAAAAGCGACCGGTATCTGTGGCTCTGATGTACCGCGTGTACATACGAACGCGGCCCATTACTATCCCATCGTGCTGGGCCACGAGTTCTCAGGCATCATCAGCGAGATCGGTGAAGGCGTGACCGGCCTCAATGTGGGCGATCATGCCACGGCAGCGCCGCTGATCCCCTGCATGAAGTGCCCGGATTGCCAGAAGGGCAATTTCTCTCTGTGCAAACATTATAAATTCACAGGTTCCAGTCTGTTCGGCAGTTTCGCGGACTACGTCAAGGTCCCGGCGCAGAACGTCGTCACTTTCGATAAGTCTGTCGATTTTGTCCAGGCAGCCTTCTTTGAGCCGTCTACCGTAGGTCTGCATGGCATCCGCCAGAGCAAGATGCAGGGCGGCAAGAACGTTGCCATCGTCGGCGGCGGCACCATCGGTCTGTTCACCATGCAGTGGGCACGCATCCTTGGCGCACGCAAAGTCGTCGTGTTCGATATCAGTGATGATCGCCTGGCCATCGCCACCAAACTGGGTGCGGACGCCGTCATCAATACGGGGAAGGAAGGCTTCCTCGAAGAAGCAATGGCTCTGACTGATGGCGTTGGTTATGAGTATGTTTATGAGACGGCAGGTCAGAACATTACGCAAAAGATCTGCTTCAAGCTGGCCTCCAATAAGGCTACGGTCTGCTTCATCGGCACATCATCGAAGGATCTTTCCTTCGGTTGGAAGGAATTCGAACTCATGAACCGCAAAGAGTTCTATCTGACCGGTTCCTGGATGAGCTATTCCGCACCGTTCCCGGGCGAGGAGTGGAAGCTGACGGCAGAGTGCTTCTCCAATGGCAAACTGAAGTATGACGATTCTATGGTATACAAGAAATTCCCGATGAGCGAAGCCTGGGAAGCGTTCAAAATGTACCTGACGCCTGGCGCGGTCAAGGGAAAACTGATGTTAGTGAACGAAGATTAAGGAGAGAAAGAAACTTGATCAATCCATTTAAAGCACTGGACGATCTGATCCGCGTGAATATTGTCCACCGCAAACAGACCCTTTCCATGGCCGGCAATGCTTTGAAAAAACAGTATGGCGGTACTGCAATGGGTTGGGGCTGGGCTGTTTTTCATGCGGCCTTCTATATCCTCATGTACTGGTTCGGCATCGTTGTAGGTATCCGTGGCAGCAGGTTCGTAACCCTGAATGATGGCCGGGAGATCCCGTTTATTATTTGGTTCCTGCCGGGTATCATCGGATGGTTCCTGTTCCGTGACGTGCTGTCCAAAGGGGTAAGCTGTATCCGCAAGGAAAGCCACTTGGTCAATAAGATCGTCTTCCCGATCGAGACGATCCCGGTCTTTACCGTGCTCAGCTATACGATCACCCATGTTTCGATCCTGGGCATCGTATTTCTGATCTATGTCTTTACAGGACAGCCGATCACGATTTATTTTTTACAGTTGCTTTACTACATTCCATTGTTCTTCATCTTCTGCTGTTTTGTATGTACATTGATCTCCACGATCGCAGTCATCAGCCGAGACTTTGAGCAGCTGGTCAAATCCGTGACGATCGCCTTTTTCTGGTTCACACCGGTCCTGTGGGATCTGAGCAAGCTGGACAAACGGCCTTTCGTACAGCTGATCATGAAAGCAAACCCATATTATTACTTCATCCAGGGATACCGGGAGACGTTCATGGGACAGGCCTGGTTCTGGGAGCATAAATACCACACCCTGTATTTCTGGGGCGTACTGCTTGTTCTGGCCTTGTTTACCGCTGTTCTGCAAAAGAAGCTGCAGCCGGAATTCGCAGATGTGATCTGATAGAGAGGAAAGTGTATGGCAGAGAAAGATTATTCGATCATTATCGAGCACTTGTCCAAAGTCTATAAGATCTACAGCAGATCCTGGATGCGGGTACTGAATGCCTTTTCCAGCAAAGTACCGCATAAGGATTTCTACGCGATCAAAGATCTGTCCGTGAAATTCGCGAAGGGTGAGACCATCGGTATCATCGGTCGAAACGGCAATGGTAAATCCACGCTGCTGAAGATGATCACCGGTATCACTGAGCCGACAGCGGGTACGATCGAGACGCATGGCCGCATCGTGGCAATGCTGGAACTGACCGCCGGCTTCGATAAGGAGCTGACCGGACTTGAGAATATCTACATCAAAGGCCGTACGATCGGTCTGTCCAAAGAGGAGATCGAAAGGCGTCTGCCCGATATCGAAAAGTTTGCGGAGATCGGCGACTATATCAGCCAACCGGTCCGTACATATTCCAGCGGTATGAAATCCCGGTTGGGGTTCGCTGTCAGTATCCATTTGGATCCGGATATCCTCATCGTCGATGAGGTCCTTGCGGTCGGTGATACTTCCTTCAAACTCAAGTGCCTGACCAAAATGGAAGAATTCCGGTTAAAAGGCAAGACGATCCTTTTTGTCAGCCATAACCTGACCACAGTCAAAGCCTTCTGTTCTTCGTGCATGTGGATCAAGAACGGTGAAATGGTAGAGTATGGTGAGACAGGCAAGGTCGTGCAGGATTATCAGGATTATCTGAAAGCTGAACGTAAGGCCGAGAACGAGCGCCGCCGTGCTGAGAATGAGGATCTGATCGTCACGAAGACCGATATGCTCAAACCTTCCAAAGCCATGATCTGCAACAGTGATGGTGAAGAAAAGGAGATGTTCGAGTTTGGCGATGACATTTGTGTCTCCACCAGATATGAAGTCAAAGTGCCTACAGAGCTGCTCACAGTCGCTGTCACGATCTATGACAACGAGGGGAAGGAAGTTTTCGGCTCCGATCGCCAGGGAGGACGCTTCCGTCTCAACACGGATGAAGGGAAGCATGACCTGTTCCTCACATTGAAGCATCCGAGTCTGCTGCCGGGCCACTATACGATGACCTGTGAGATCTGGAATCCACAGTCCGGCTTTGTCAAACCGGTCTTCAAGGATCGGCCGTTCGAGGTCGCTTCGGATCATTTCTATGGGACCGGCATCATGGCGGTCGACTGCTGGTGTGAGAGTACATAATCATGATCGATCAAATCACCTGGTTCCGGACCACTTTGAAAGTACATACGACCGATCCTCATGAGAACGTAACGTTCAGTGATGGAACAAGGACGTTGAGATTCACGCAGGAAGACGACTGGCATATATTGAACATCTGCTATACGGATGACGGACGTTTTCTTCCGGAAGGCATCTGGACACTTTCCTCAGAGGATGGAGGAGCAGGGACCGAGGCACTGAAAAGTCTCGATGTCCTGTCACGCGTCTTTGCCTATGATAAGCAGTATGCATATACCGTGTACGCGGAGTATGACCTGCCTTCGGAACAACTGAGGTTCCATACTGCCTTCATGCGTCGCGATCCGCATCCGCAGAGACGATCCTTAAAGCAGGAATCGTTCCGCCTCGGGATGCAGTGCCTTTATACGGTATCGGCGATCATGACTCGTGGCCGGGACAGACGGGTCCTGTTTCTTTCCGAGACGCGCACGGACATGTCTGACAATATGCAGCATGTATATGATGCGATGCTGCGCCGCGGGATGGAGAAGTCCTTCCACATCGATTTCCGGCTGCGGAACGATCTCTCCAAAGCAGTATCTCCGGTCCGATACGTTAAACTGGCGATCCGGATGGGCAGATATGGTACGATCTTCGTGGATGATTATATCCCACTGCTGTCTTACGTGAAACTGAAGCGTGGAACAAAGCTCATCCAGCTCTGGCATGCAGGCTTCGGCTACAAACTGGTGGGCTATGCCCGCTTTGGCATCACCGGATCACCGCATCCGCTGCGTTCCTGCCACAGACAGTATACGCACGCCGTCATCGGCAATCCCGCATTGAAACCGGTATATTCCGAGGTTTTCGGGGTGGACCCGAGCATCCTGCTTCCTACGGGCATGCCCCGCCTGGAACACTTCCTGGAGCCGGAGCGGGCCGCAAAGGCGAAAGAAGCCTTTTACCAGGCACATCCCGATATCCACGGCAAACGGGTCATCCTGTTTGCTCCTACATACCGTGGTTTTGACCAGAAGGACGCGTACTATGAATATGGACACATCGATCAGAAAGCGCTGTATGACATGTGTCAGGAGACTGATTCGGTCCTCATTTTCAAGTGGCACCATTTCATACAGGATCGTATGGATATCCCTCAGGTGTATGGGGATCGATTCCTGGACCTGAGCGATAAGAACATCAACGATCTGATGTACGTCAGCGATGTCCTGATCACAGACTATTCTTCTTGCTTCTACGACTTCCTGCTCCTGCAGAAGCCGATCCTCTTCTACGTCTATGACGTGGAGCGCTATTCAGCCACCCGCGGCGTACATTACAGCATCGAAGAAACAGCGCCGGGCCTCATCGTGAAAACTTCCGAGGAGCTGATCCATATACTGCGTGAAGGATCCATTGCCAGGACAGAACCACGCAGTTACATGATCGATATGGCGCTTACCAATGGGACGTATCCGGCCAGTGACCGGATCCTGGACGCGGTATTCGCGAAAAATAAATCATGAAAAGAATCATATACTTATGTGTACAGGCGGCGGTCCTGGGCATGCGCCTGATCTACGGTTTGATGAAACGATGTCTGAAAGTCAGGAACAAAGTGGTTTTCATCAGCCGCCAGTCGGACAGACCGTCGATCGACATCCTGCTGATGCGGGAGACCATCCGGGAGAAGAGTCCGGAAACCAAGGTCGTGATCCTGAGCCGGCAGATGCACAATAAGATCCTGTACGCTTTCCATATCCTGCGGCAAATGGGCCATATCGCCTCCGCGAAAACGGTCGTTCTGGATTCATATTGCATCCCTGTCTCGGTGTTGAAGCATCGTCCCGGATTGACCATCATCCAGATGTGGCATTCGATCGGCAGCATGAAGAAATTCGGCTATGCGATGCTGGGAGAGGAAGAAGGTTCTGATCCTGAGATCGCGCGCATCCTGTGCATGCATCGGAACTATACATGGATCCTGATCTCATCTTTCGAGTATTTGCAGGATTACATCGAGGGGTTCCATACCGACGGAAGCAACGTCCTGGAGATCCCTCTGCCACGCGCGGATCTGCTGCGCGATGAAGCGTTCATCCAAAGGCGCAGGGAAGAGATCAAACAGAAGCAGTATTATTACCAGAACAAGATCAATATCGTTTATGCTCCGACCTTCCGTAAACAACCGACGGAGCAGGATCAGGAAAGCATCAAAAAACTGATCGACCGGATCGACTTCAGGAAATACAATCTGATCTATAAACCGCATCCGGTAAGCACGCTGGAAGTGCATGATCCGAGAGTGATCGTGTCCCACATGAACAATATCGATATGCTGGCCGTGGCTGACGTCGTGATCACCGATTATTCCAGTATCATCTATGAGGCGGGACTGGTAGGTCGGCCGGTCTATCTGTACACATACGACTGGGAAACATATAAAGAAAAGCGCTTCTTCAATCTGGATCTGGAGCAGGATGTGCCGGCATTGTTCACGCCGTCTGCTGATGAGATCCTGAATGCAATAGAAAGACAGGAATTCGATAGTAAAGCGTTCCGGGCATTTACGAAGAAGAACGTCCATCTGCCTGCGTCATGCAGACAGACGATGTATGAACTCATGAATTTGTAGAAAGTGAGGACAGAAGAGTGAACTCGTATCTATTATTGATGATGGGCGGCACGGGAACCCGCCTGGGCGAGAGTATCCCCAAACAGTATATCGAAGTGGAGGGCCAGCCGGTCTTCTCCTATATACTCGCTAAATATGACAGGCTGGACTGCATCAAAGGCATGATCATCGTATCTCATCCGGATTGGATCGATTTTGTGCAGGAATGGGCGGATCGCCTGCAGATCAAAAAGCTGCTTAAGATCACACCCGGTGGTGCGACTCGTTCTAACTCTGTTCTGAATGGTTTGGAAGCGCTGAGCCACTATGCGAAAGCGGAGGATTGCGTGCTGATCCATGATGCTACGCATCCGTATGTAGATGAAAAGGGTACAGAAGAATGTATCCGGGCGATCGCTGAATTTGGCGGAGCAACTTTAGCGGAATACCAGTATGATACCGTCTATCGCCTGGATGAGAATGATTTTATCGACGAAACGCTGCAGAGACGTTATGTAGTGGCAGGTGCCTCTCCGGAAGGATTCAATTTTGGCAAACTATACAGTATTTATAAAAACGCGACGCAGGAGGAACTGGAACGCATGACCTCTGCCGGCGCCATTGCCAATGCCAATGGGATCCGCATGAAGGCGGTCCCGGCCAATGTCATCAATTTGAAGATCACGTACAAAAATGATATGATCGCGTTCAACAAGATCGTCCATTCCTATTTCTTTGAGGAATAACAGGAGAACAAGTATGGCAACTGCAAATCAGGACATCATCATTATCAATCGTCTGAAAGACGATCTGATGCAGGCCGAGATCATTGAGATCGAATGGGAACGAGTCCTGCTGCACATCACGATCCGCGTGCAGAGGATCCGGGATATCGATCTATCCGAACTGGATTTTTATCTGGTTTCCCGTAATTATGTAGCTAATGCAAAGCTGCGTGTGGATAAGATCGAAGGAAACGACATCTTCCTGACGGTAAACCCGACCAACCCGGGATATTGCCGCTGCCTGCAGAACGGCACATATACGCTGACAGTCTGTCGGAAAGAGGAATGCATCTGCTTGCCGCAGGTCAGTCTGGATCTGGCTTCTGAACTGGAGAAGAAATCGCGCACACTGATCCATAATACCGGAACACAGGGCTACAATGTCACTTTCGCTATCGCGGAGGATGACGAGAATATGCACCTGGAGATCATCGCACAGGATATGAAACGATCCGGTATCGCTCGTTTCAACACAGATGATCATCCTGACCGGCCGACGGTCAAATGGTATCAGGGCTTGCCGGAGAAGATCAAAAAGAATCTGATGCCCACGAAGCGTAAACGCAAGATCATCCGCTTGTATTATCAGACTCGTCTGAAAAAGTATAGGAATAAAGCGAAGAAAACGGTTCTCTTCATCAGCGAGCAGAGTGAGACGCTTGGCGCCAACCTGATCTGTGTTATGGAGGGGATGAAAAAACGCGGACTGGATCAGCAGTTCGAGGTTTTAAGCTCCGCCCGCAATATGGTAGGTAAAGGTGGCTATGGTTTCAAGAGTTGGCTGCGTCTGATGGATAAAGTCGCCCAGGCGGATATCATGTTCGTGGATGATCATGTGCCGTTCATGGATTGGATGGAAGTCGATCCCAAGACCCGGATCATTCAGATCTGGCATGCCGGTGCCGGCTACAAAGCCGTAGGATACAGCCGTTGGGGTCATAAAGGCTCACCCTCAGCGTATAGTGCGCATCGTCAGTATGATTTCGGCATCACACCCAGCCATAACATCGCCTTTTTCTTCTCAGAGCAGTTCGGTATCAACGAGGAGCAGATCCTGCCGACCGGGATGCCTCGTATGGATTCTTATCTGGATCCGGAACATCGGAAACAGACAGAGAAGGCTTTGTATAAACAATATCCTATGCTCAAGGATAAAAAAGTCGTACTTTTCGCACCGACCTATCGTGGTACCAATCGAAAAAGTGCTCATTATCCATACCAGCTGATCGATTTTAATCGGTTTTATGAACTATGCGGCGATGAATATATCGTACTCTTCAAGATGCACCCCTGGGTCTCCGCATCTGTACCGATCCCGGAAAAATATAAGGACAGGTTCCTGGATCTCAACAAATATCCTAACATCAATGATTTGTATTATATCGCGGATCTGCTGATCACAGACTATTCTTCCAGCGTGTTCGAATATTCACTCATGCGGCGTCCTATGATGTTCTTCGCATTCGACGAATTGCAGTATTCTTATTCACGTGGGTTCCATCGCGAGTATCGTCCCGCAGCGCCGGGCAAGATATGCAGCACGTTTGATGAACTGATGGATGCGTTTGCTGCCAAAGACTTTGAATTTGAAAAGAACGGGCCGTATATCGAGTACCATTTTGACCATATCGACAGTGGTGCTACAGATCGTGTGATCGATTGGTTCATCTTGGACCAGATGCCGGAGGAGACTGTGCGGGCGTTGGCTCAGATCGAGGAAGAGAACGGTCGGCTGCATCGCTTGAACTTCTCTTCTTTGGAAGCTAAAGAAGATGAAGCGGAGAATGAGGATGAATAGAGTCGCTAAATGGGACAATGCAAAAGCGATCCTGATCTATTGTGTGGTTCTGGGTCACTTCGTCGCGGCGTATCAGGATAAAGCCGCAGTGTATCGCAGCGTGTTTTTCTTCCTGTATCTGTTCCATATGCCGGGCTTCTTCCTGATCTCGGGTCTGTTTTCCAAGCGGTTCGCCAATGAGGAACGTCTGAATGGACGCAAATTCGTTCCTTTGCTGATCCTCTGTCTTGTCGGGATCTTTCTGCGGTTCCTGAGCAGGGTGATCTTCA
>JAILDJ010000175.1 GCA_024689505.1 Clostridiales bacterium | reverse complement strand
TGGCGGAGAGCGTGGAGGATATCATCACCATCGAGGACAAGCTGAGCGATGTGCGCTACCGCATCGACTCGCTGCAGTCGAGCCTGAAAAACTGGGACCGCCGCGTGGCCTACAGCTCGCTGACGGTCACGCTCAACGAGGGCCAGGTCTACACCCCCGAGACGGTCACGCGCCTGAGCTACGGTCAGGAGCTGCTGCTGGCCTTCACCGGCGCGCTCAAAAATGTGGGGCAGTTCTTCAAGGATCTGCTGATCTTCCTCGTGTCCATCCTGCCGACGCTGGCGATCCTGGCCGTGCTGGTCATCGTGTTCCTGCCGCTGCTGCGCCGGCTGGCGGCAAAGCGGAAGGCGCGCCGCGCCGAAAAGAAGGCTGCGAAAAACGGCGCTTCCCTGCGGGAAGAGACCGCGGAAGCGGCAGAGAAGAAGTGATCCCGCCGCCCGGTGCCGCGGACCGGGCATGCAAAGGAAAACGGCGCCCTTAGGCCGGGGCTCGTAAGACAGTTTTATAGTTTTTTGGAAATGGCATGATCTTCGGGTCATGCCATTTCCTGTTCCATTAGTTCACTCATTGGGATGAACCCGATCAGATCATAGCAGATATGGATGCTCTGGCGGCGTTTTCCGCTGCTTGTATCCGGGGCCCCGACATAGATCGCCTTGATCAGCTCATGGGCCGCATAAGGCGTCAATTCGGTCATATCCGCGTACTTCCTGACCTTCTGAATGAAGAGTTCAAGATTCTGGTTCTGTTGTTCCTGTGTCTCGATTTCCTTCCGTAAGACTTCTGCTTCCGCTTTCAGTTCGCGCTGCTCATCCTCATAGGCCCGGCTCATCATAGCAAAACGGTCATCACTGATCCGGGATGCCACATTGTCCTCATAGAGACGGATGAAGAGACGATCCAATTCTGCAATACGCTTCTCGTCCTTTTCAAGCTGCTTCTGCCTGGCACGAAGGATCTCTTTGCTTTCACTCTGCAGCCTGGCTTCCATGATTGACCTGAAATGACTTTTATAGTGGCCTACGTACCAGATAACTTCTTTGAGATGCTCCCAGACCATCTTTTCCAGAACGACCGCCCGGATGAAATGGGCTGAACACGATCCGGTATTGCTGCGGTAATTCGAACAGACGAAATGGTCCTGTCGTTCCTCATAGTAGCTCGTAGTGCAGTAGTACATCCTGGACTTGCAGTCTGCGCAGAACACTAATCCGGAAAACATATGGGACTTGCCCGTCTTTGACCTGCGGTGACGTTGTGACCGTATCTCCTGGACCTTCTCAAACACTTCTGCTTCGATGATCGCCGGTTGGGTGTTGTAGAAGATCGCCTGCTTTTCGACAGGATTCTCCCTGGTCTTCTTATCCCAGATTGAATTGGTGTAGGTCTTGAAGTTCACGGTGCAGCCGGTGTAATCTCTGTGGTCAAGAAGTCCGGCTACAGTCTTCTGGTCCCAATAGTACGGATCTGCAGGTGTCTCTTTCCCAGGGTTGCGTCCTTCCTTCAGCGCATATGCGGTAGGCGTAAGGATTCTTTCCTCCCGCAGCTGCTTTGCGATCTGCATAGGTCCACGGCCTTCCATACAGAGATCAAAGATGTGTCTGACCACCTTGGCGGGCTCTTCATCTACGATCCACAGTTTCGGATTCTCCGGATCTTTGATATATCCGAATGGCGGAATCGTGGTCAGATGCTCTCCGCGTTCACCCTTGGCCTTGTTCACCGCACGGATCTTCCGGCTGGTATCTCTGGCATAGAATTCATTGAACCAGTTCCTGATTCCTGCGAAGTCATTGTCGATACTATTTGGGTCGATCGTGTCATAATGATCATTGACAGCGATATACCGGACACCATGTTTGGCAAAGGTGATATTCGTGAGCATCCCTACCATTGCGGAGTTTCTTCCGAGGCGGGACAGGTCCTTTGTGATACAGACAGCGACTTGATCCGCTTCGATTTCCGCCAGCATCTTCTGAAAGCCGGGACGGTCAAAATCGGTTCCGCTGTATCCGTCATCCACGAAGAATACCGGATTCGGAAAATGATGCTCCTTGCAGTACGTTTCCAAGATACGTTTCTGGTTTTCAATGGACAGTGACTCGCCAAGTCTTTCATCCTCCTGGGACAGACGGCAGTATAGTGCTGTGATCTTATCAGTTGCCCTTAACATTTCTGTTTCCTCCTTTTC
>JAILDJ010000162.1 GCA_024689505.1 Clostridiales bacterium | reverse complement strand
AAGACGAAGACCTCGTGCTCCGGGGGGAGCTTCACCGGCTCCTGAGCCCGTTCGGGGGAAACTGGTTCGCAGAAGAACTGGTCCTGCCGGATCAGAGCGCGGCGAGGATCGTGGCGATGAAATTCCTGGAGAATTTCAATCAGCCGGATCCCCGGATCTATCCGCGCGGCCTCAGTCCGGATACCCGGTACCGGGCGGAGATCTTCTCTTCCGTCCCCGGAAAAGCGGCTCCGCAAAAGACCGGAGAATTTCTGATGAGCGGCAGGAGCCTGATGCATTTCGGGCTCCGTCCCGACTTTTCCGCCGGCGATTTCCAGTCTCTTATCCTCACTCTGCGTGCCGAAAAAGACGCTGTGTGAGTCGGAAAATGCACGGCAGGCGAATATCTTTCACTGTGAGTGCAAGATCCTGTATTTTCAGGTTATAAACTTTCAGGGACCTCCCATGCTAGCAATGGAGTTGGTGTTGGAGGAGCCGCTGCTGAACAGGTACTTCAGCAGGAAGGGAGCGGCCAGCATCAGGATGGTGCTGGTCTTGCCGCGCTCGACGCCGGTGGCGTCGGCCACGTCGGCCACCACGGCGTCCTGGTCGTCGTCCAGAAGGCTCATCAGCTCCGGAGCGGAGTTCACGGAACGGGTGGGGGCCAGGTTCTGATCGGTGAGAGAGCCCAGCACCTTGCTGACTTCCTCGGGGGTGATGCCCGCGGCCTTGGCGTCAGCGGTGATGGCGTCCATGATCTGCTGGTCAAAAAGTTCGGTTATGTCCATAGCTGTTCTCCTTTTCTTTGTATGTCGAGTTGTTTTGCCTGCACCTTTTCCAATTTATTGTACTATCCCTCTTTCGGATTTTCAATAACAATATTTTGATGCAGAATAAAGAATATCACCGCAAGTTCTTGTGTTTTTGCTGGTTTTCTGCTATAATACCATCAATTTGAGAGGGAAATCCCTAAGATAAGGAGGATTCTTTTATGGCCACCAAGAAACCGGAGGGCGGGAACGCCCCCGCCGAGAAGAAAAAACCCACCTCCGCGGCCCTCCACGCTGCCATCGCGCAGCTGGAAGAGCAGGAGACCGGGGAGAAAAAGAACACCGCCATCCTGCGGGTAGGTGCCTTCGTGCTGTGGGCGCTGGCCGCGGCGGCCATGTACATGCCCCAGATCGGACAGCTCAACTGGCCCTTCGGCGCGGTTCGGATGCTGTTCCTGGGCGCCCAGACAGCGTGCATCGTGGATATCATCGTGGCCGGCGTGCTGGTGGTGCTGGCGGCCCAGCTGTGGAAAAAGGCCAACCACATCCATCCCACTACGCTCCACAGCCCCTTCCTGCAGTTCTGCTGGAACCAGCTGGGGGTGCTGATGGCGGTCATCATCTTCGCCCCCCTGGCCATCATCATGATCACCAAGAGCGATAAGATCGACGAGCGGATGAAGAAGATCGTCTCCGTGGTGCTGGCCGTGGTGTTCCTGGCCGCCGCCGGCGCCTCCGCCGACTACCACCCCGTCACTCAGGACCAGGTCAACGAGATCCTGGAGGAGGCCGACGAGAACGGCTACACCGGCGATACCTACTGGACCAAGTACGGCCACAGCTATCACTTCTCCCTGGAATGCCAGGCGCTGCGCAACTCCAATCGGGAGAACATCTACTCCGGCACCCTGGAGGAGGCACTGGCGGCCAACCGCACCGACCCCTGCGACTTCTGCGCCGAGGGGGCTCTTGCCAAGGCGGCCGACGCCGCGGAAACCACCCTGGAGGAAGTGACGGAGGCCCCCGCCGCCTGAACTCTTCCGCCGATAAAAAACAAAACGCTCCGGGACCGGCTGGTCCCGGAGCGTTTCATTATTTGTCAGAGAGCCGGATCATTTCCCGGCGCCTGCGATCATGACGGCCACGCGGATCACGTTGGCCGCGTTGAACTGCAGGTCCGCCTTGGTGATGGTATAGCCGTCCACCGGCTCCCCGGTGGTGACGGCCCGGACGATGTCGTCCACGTTCTGCTGGCAGCCGGGCATCTGGATGTCGTTGCCCGCGGCGATGCAGCCGCTGGAGGCGGAGATGGGATAGGGGGAGCGGTTGGGACCGGTGAGCATGGGCACGTACTGGGAGGTGGTCCAGTCGGTCATGATCACGCCCCGGAAGCCCCACTCGTCCCGGCATACCGCCTGGATCAGGTCGTAGCTGTTGGCGGTGTGGATGCCGTTGAGCAGGTTGTAGGAGGTCATGATGGACAGAGGCTGGGACTCCTTCACCGCGATCTCAAAGGCCTTCAGGTAGATCTCCCGGATGGCCCTTTCGTTGATATGGGAGTTGGTGAAGTAACGGTTGTCCTCCTGGCTGTTGGCGGCAAAGTGCTTGATGGTGGTGCCCTTGCCAGGGTGGCTCTGGACGCCCAGGGTGATGGCCGCGGCGCACTTGCCGCTGACCACCGGGTCCTCGGAGTAGTACTCGAAGTTCCGGCCGCACAGGGGGTTGCGGTGGATGTTCATGGCGGGGGCCAGCCACAGATCCACGCCGAAGGTCTCCATCTCGCTGCCCACCATGGAGCCGATCTCCTTGAGCAGAGGCATGTTCCAGCTCATGGCCAAGGCCCAGCCGATGGGGATGGCGGTGCAGTACTGGTAATAGGTGTCGGAGTTCTCGTCGGTGTACTTGGGATCGAAGGGCTCCACCAGATCCCCCAGGATGCTCCCTCCGGGCAGCAGGTTGCCGGCCTTGTCGGTTTTGAAGATCGGCGTCAGCCGCAGGCCCGCGGGGCCGTCGGCCATGATCATGTTGATGACGCCCCTGTCCTCCCGGTGGATGGAGCTGGTGTCTCCCGCGGCGCCGGGGACGGTGTAGGACGAGCTGCCCAGCACGCTGCCGCCGCCGGCCCGGGCGGTGCCCACGCAGTATTCCGCCATGTCCTCGACGCTCAGCTGCGCCACCAGGTCCTCCACCGTGGCCTTGCCTGAGAGGATGTCCTGCACGGTGACGGGCTCCGTCTTGTCGGTGACAAGGGGGGCGCGCTCCCCGGAATAGGTCACCTCCCGGGTCTCCACCTCGCCGGTGAGCAGGAACAGCACCGGGGCATCAAAGCCCTGGGGGGCCGGGGGAGCGGGAGGAGCGATCTCCTCCACCCTGGCGTCGACGGGGAAGAGGTTTTTCGTTTTCTCCGTGATCACCGTTCCGGTGAGACGCAGCACGGCGGCTACCACGGTGTTCCGGGAGCTGTTGCCCAGCCGGAGCATGTAGTCGCCGGGCTCCAGGACCCAGGCGGCCTTCTCCTGGCTGTAGGAGGCCAGCTGTCCGGCCCGGAAGGAGAGCATCAGCGTCTGGGTCTCTCCCGGGGCCAGCTCGTCGGTCTTGGCGAAGCATACCAGCTCCTGATAGGGCTTGGGCAGCTCTCCCTCCGGGGCGGAGGCGTACAGCTGCAGCACCTCCTTGCCGGGGAAGCTGCCGGTGTTGGTCACCGAGGCCTCGATGGTGACGGTATCCCCGTCCAGGACGGCGCCGCCCCGGTCGATGGAGAAGGTGGTGTAGGACCGGCCGAAGCCGAAGGGATACACGGGCTCCACGCAGAAGGTGTCAAAGTAGCGGTAGCCCACATAGATCCCCTCGGTGTAGTACTCCTCGATGTCGTCGCCATCGTTGTGGCTGAAGCGGGCGGAGGAGGGATAGTCCTCGTATCTTTTCGCCCAGGTGTCCGTGAGCTTGCCGGAGGGGTTGGCCTTGCCGGTGAGCACGTCGGAGAGCACATTCCCGCCGATGTTGCCCAGCTGGCTCATGAGCACCACGGCGTTGATCCCCTTGATGGACAGCAGCTCGCTCATATCCATGACGCCGCCCACATTCAAAACCACGATCAGCTTTTCAAAGCGCTCTCCCAGCAGCTCCAGCTGGGCTTTTTCCTCCTCAAAGAGCAGGTAATCCCCCCGCTTGTTCCAGCGGTCGGCGCCCTCTCCGGCGGTGCGGGAGATGACGTACACCGCGGTGTCCGTGTCTGCGGCGGCCAGGTCCTCCGGGGTGATCTCCGTGGGGGCCACCACCTGGAAGGGGTGGGAAAAGGCGATAAACAGCTCGGACACGTCCAGGCGCTTTGCCTCCTGGGGGATCCAGGCGGTGAACTCTTCCCTGGCCTTGGCGCGGGCGGCGTCCTGCCGGTCCAGCCAGGCCCGGGTGGTCACGGTGAAGCCCGCGTCCTCCAGGCCCTGTTCGATGTTCACATTGCTGCGGGTATTCACGTCGCCGGAGCCGGTGCCGCCCTTGATGGTATTCCGGCCGCCGCTGCCGAACAGGGCGATCCTGCCTGTCTCGCGCAGAGGCAGGGTGCCGTCGTTTTCCAGCAGCACCACGCACTCCCCCGCCAGTGAGCGGGACAGCGCCATGTGCTCCAGCTCCCGCTGGGAGACGGCGGGGTCTTTCGCGGCGTAGATCTTGTTGGCCATATAGTTCCTCCTTCTTAAAATGACAGGGGTCCGTGTTTCATTCCGTTATACTTTCATTATAACGCAACTTCCCGCCCAGGGAAAGAACAAACAGAGGAATTTCCTTTCAAAAATCAGGTTTTTCCCATGGCGCGCCGAGTTGACACCCGAGGCGGGGACGTGCTACAATACCCGCAAAAACCGCCCGGCCGCCGGGTCCGTTTTCGGGCCGGCCGGGGGAAGGAGCAAGCCATGCTTTCCGACAATATCCGCCGCGGCGATAACGGCGCGCTGCTCTTCGCCGGCCATGACGTCTCCGCCCTGGCGGAGAAATACGGCACGCCCCTGTATCTCATGGATGAGGAGCGCATCCGGGCCAACTGCCGGATGTATCTCAACGCGTTTCGGGACAGCTTTCCCCGGGGGTCCCGGGTCCTTTACGCCGGGAAGGCGGCTTCCTTCATGGAGATCTGCCGGATCATGGCCGCGGAGGGCATGGGGCTGGACGCGGTCTCCGTGGGCGAGATGCACACCGCACTGTCCGCGGGCTTCCCCCCGGAGGACATTTACTTTCAGGGGGACGCCAAGACGGACGCGGATATCCGCTACGCCCTGGACCACGGCGTAGGCTGCTTCGTGGTGGACAATCCGGAGGAGCTGGCCGCCCTGTCCGCCATGGCGGCGGAGCGGGGCATGCGCCAGAAGATCCTGGTGCGCATTACCCCGGGCATCGACCCCCACACCTATGAGGCGGTGAACACCGGCACCGTGGACGTGAAGTTCGGCGCGCCCATCCAGACCGGCCAGGCCATGGAGCTGGTAAAGGCCGCCCTGGCCGCCCCCGGGGTGGAGCTGGCGGGGCTTCACAGCCACGTGGGCTCCGAGGTCTTCGACGAGGACGTATTCGAGCAGCTCTCCGACGTGATGGTGGCCTTCATGGCCAGGCTCCGGGACGAGCTGGGCTATGTGGCCGGGGAGCTGGACCTGGGGGGCGGCTACGGCGTGAGGTATGTAGACAGCGATCCCGCCGCGGACATCCCCGGACGGCTCCGGGAGGTGGCGGAGCGCCTTCGCCTCCGGACCAAAGAGGCGGGGCTGCCCATGCCCCGGGTGATCATGGAGCCCGGCCGGAGCATCGTGGCCGACGCGGGGATGACCGTGTATACCGTCAGCACCGTCAAGCGCATCCCCGGGTGCAAAAACTACGTCATCGTGGACGGGGGCATGTCCGACAACCCCCGCTACAGTCTCTACCGGGCCAGATATACCGTGCTCCACGCCCGGGACGACGCCGGGGAGACGGAGATCTTCGACCTGGCCGGACGCTGCTGTGAAAACGGGGACATCCTCCAGCCGGGGGTGAGCCTGCCCGCGGACACCCGCCGGGGGGACCTGGTGTGCGTGTGCACCACCGGGGCGTACAACTACTCCATGGCCTCCAATTACAACCGCCTGGGCCGCCCGCCGGTGGTGATGCTCACTCCCGACGGGAGCCGCGTGGCGGTGCGCCGGGAGACGGAGGAGGACATGACGGCGCTGGATCTTTGAGGGGATAGAAATGAAATACGTTTTATTCGATCTGGACGGCACGCTGCTGCCCATGGACCAGGATGTCTTCGTCAACGGCTATTTCGGCTTTCTGGTGCAGAAAATGGCTCCCCACGGCTATGAGGCCGGGGAGCTGATCAAGGCCATCTGGGCGGGCACCGCCGCCATGGTGAAAAACGACGGGACGCGCACCAACGAGGAGGCGTTCTGGGATTACTTCACCGGCGTTTTCGGGCCCTCCGCCAGAGAGGATATCCGCCTGTTCGAGGAGTTTTACGCCGTGGATTTTCAGCGGGCCAGAGAGTTTTGCGGCTTTGCCCCGGAGGCGGCGGAGATCATCTCCCTGGTCAGGGAGATGGGGGCGGTGCCGGTGCTGGCCACCAACCCCCTGTTTCCCGCCGTGGCCACGCAAAGCCGCATCCGCTGGGCGGGGCTCAACCCGGAGGATTTCGCTCTGTACACCACCTATGAAAACATCAACTGGTGCAAGCCGAATCCCGACTACTACCGGGAGATCCTCCGGCGGCTGGACGCCGCGCCGGAGGACTGTGTGATGATCGGCAACGACACCCAGGAGGACATGATCGCCGCCCGGCTGGGGATGGAGGTCTTCCTCCTCACCGACTGCGTGATCAACCGCTCCGGAGCAGACATTGCCCAGTGGCCCCACGGGGGCTTCCCGGAGCTGAAGGAATGGCTCATAAATAAGCTGTCATAAAAAACACAGCCCCGGCCGGAAGGCCGGGGCTGTGATGGTTTTACATGGTTTCCACTGCCGCTTTTTCCACGGCCAGGGCCTTTTTGTACCTGGCCAGGAAGGCGTTGAAGCCCTCGATCTCCTGTGGCGCGGCGGAGAGGGTGACGGATCTGGCGCCGGCGAAGACCTTGTTGTCCAGGTAATCGGCCAGGGTCTCCCCGGGCTCCTTCCAGAGCATATACGCCCCCAGCAGCGCCATGCCGTAGGGGCCGCCCTCTCCGGCGGTCTCCATGACGGACACCGGGGCGCCCACCGCGGCGGAGAGCATCCGCTGCCCCACCTCCGGGGTCTTGAAGAAGCCGCCGTGGCCGTAGAGCTTGTCGATGGTCACCTTCTCCTGGCCGGTGAGGATGTCAAGGCCGATCTTCAGCGTGGCCAGCGCGGACAGCAGGTGGGTGCGCATGAAGTTTGCCAGGGTGAATCTGGCGTCGGGGGTCCGGGCAAACACGGGGCGTCCCTCGTCCAGGTCCGTGACGCCCTCCCCGGAGAAGTAGTTGTAGGAGAGCAGGCCGCCGCAGTCGGCGTCCCCCTCCAGGGCCTTCCGGAACAGCAGGGTGAACAGCGCCCCCCTGTCCTGCCCCGCGCCGATGGCCTCCGCGAACTCGGAGAAGAGGTTCACCCAGGCGTTGATGTCGCTGGTGCAGTTGTTGCAGTGCACCATGGCCACCGCCGCGCCGTCGGGGGTGGTCACCATGTCGATCTCCCGGTGGATCCCCAGGGGCTTTTCCGTGACGATCATGGCAAAGTCGCTGGTGCCGGCAGAGACGTTGCCGGTGCGGACCCGGACGGAGTTGGTGGCCGCCATGCCGGTGCCCGCGTCGCCCTCGCAGGGTGCCACGGGGATGCCCGGCAGCAGAGTGCCGTCGGGGTCCAGGAACGCCGCGCCTTCGGCGGTCAGCGTGCCGCCGCTCTCCCCGGCGGTGAGCACCCGGGGCAGGATGGAGCGCAGATCCAGCCCGGTGAGGGCGTTGCATTTTTGCACCATCTCCTCATTGTAATCCAGGGCGGCGCTGTCGATGGGGAACATGCCGCTGGCCTCTCCCACGCCCATGACCTTCGACCCGGTGAGACGCCAGTGGATATATCCCGCCAGGGTGGTGAGGAAGGCCACGTCCTTTACGTGCGCCTCGCCGTTGAGGATCGCCTGGTAGAAGTGGGCGATGCTCCAGCGCTGGGGGATGTTGAAGCCGAACAGTTCGGTGAGCTTTTCCGCGGCGGGGCCGGTGATGGTGTTCCGCCAGGTGCGGAATTCCGCCAGCTGCCGCCCGTCTTTGTCAAAGGGCAGATAGCCGTGCATCATGGCGCTGACGCCCATGGCGCCCACGGTGGTCAGCTCCTGTCCGAGCTTTGAGCGCACGTCCGCCTTCAGCGCGGCGAAGCAGCTGCGCAGACCGGCGTGGACGTCCTCCATTGCGTAGGTCCACACGCCGTTGACGAGCTGGTTTTCCCACTCGTAGTCCCCGGAGGCCAGGGGACGGTGGTTTTCGTCGATGAGGACTGCCTTGATGCGGGTGGAGCCCAGCTCTATACCCAAAACGGTTTTTTTCAGATCCATTGTCATTTCCTCCGGATTATGCAGAATCGGTATCGGCCGCTGCTTCTGATTGTACATCACCATCCCGCCCCTGTCCATAGACTGAGAGGAGAAAACCGCCCATTTCCCGTCATTCCCCACAAAAAAGATGATTTTTACACCGGGGACAGTTGTACTTCCCGACGAGAAGGTATACAATATAGAAAACCCGTAAATCAAAATGCGAGTTCGATCATGACATATGGGAAAGGAGAAGCAATATGATCCGTAAAGCAGCAGTGGAAGGCGGCGTCGTGGTGGGACTCCCCGCGGCGGACCCCCGCGTCACCTCTTTTAAGGGCATCCCCTTTGCGGCGCCTCCCGTGGGAGAGAACCGCTGGCGCGCCCCCCAGCCCGTCATCCCCTGGGAGGGGGAGCGCAAGTGCTGGAGCTTCGCGCCCATCTCCATGCAGCACATCCCCGGCCTGGACAAGAACAACATCTATTCCCGGGAGTGGAACGTTGACCCCTCCATCCCCATGGATGAGGACTGCCTGTATCTGAACGTGTGGACCCCCGCCGACACGGCGGAAGAGCGGCTGCCGGTGTTCGTCTGGTTCTTCGGCGGCGGCCTGATGGAGGGCAACAGCGCCGAGATGGAGTTCGACGGCGAGCGCATCGCCCGCCGGGGCGTGGTGGTGGTCACCGTGAACTACCGGCTCAACGCCTTCGGCTTCCTGGCCCATCCCCAGCTGACGAAAGAGCAGCCCGACGCCCCCTCCAACTTCGGCCATCTGGACCAGCAGGCGGGCATCCTCTGGGCAAAGAAGAATATCGCGGCCTTCGGCGGCGACCCCGACAACATCACCATCGGCGGCCAGAGCGCCGGCGGCGGCAGCGTGTGCGCCCAGCTCACCAGCCCCCAGAACGAGGGGCTGTTCCAGCGGGCCGTCATCATCAGCGGCGTGTTCGGCGGCGTGTTCCCCGGCCCTCTGGGCCGTCATCCCTCCTATGCCGAGGCGGAGCAGGCCGGCCAGCGGTTCTTTGAGCACATGGGCGTAAAGACCCTGGAGGAGGCCCGGGCCCTTCCCGCGGAATTCGTGCGGGACAAGACGCTGGACTTCCCCTTCCATTTCGGCACCACCTCCGACGGTCAGTTCCAGCTGGGCGACGCCACGGAGAGGATGCTGGCCGGACAGCGGCTGAACGTCCCCCTGATCATCACCCGCACCAGCAGCGAGTTCATGAGCTCTCTGCACCTCACCGACAGGGCCCAGGTGGAGGACTTCGCCAGGGAGAGCTTCGGCGGCGACGCGGATAAATTCCTGGCGCTGCTGGGTCCCGACCCGGCCGACTGGAAGAAGGAGACAGCGCGCAGCGGCATCGAGGTCTGCGCCCGGGCCTTCGCCGCCCACGACAGAGAGGTGGGACTGGACAAGCCCATCTATTACGCGGTCTTCGACGCGGAGGTCCCCGGCTGGGACAACCCGGGCACCTTCCACTCCGTGGACCTGTGGTTCTGGTTCGAGACCCTGGCCAAGTGCTGGCGGCCCTTTGTGGGCAAGCACTACGACCTGGCGCGGCAGATGTGCAACTACCTGTGCAACTTCATCTGCTTCGGCGATCCCAACGGGAGAGACGCCAACGGCACCCCCATGCCCACCTGGGCGCCCCTCACCCCGGAGGACCCCCGGTCCATGTGGTGGGGCGACAAGGTGGAGGCCAGGTCCGACCCGGCGGATCCCCTGATGGATCTGCTGGTGAAGGGCTGGATCCGCAAGACCCTGGGCTGAGGCCCATAACAACAAAAAAGCAGCTGCATCAACCGATGCAGCTGCTTTTTTTCTGTGTATTCACCGGATATCGAAGACGCTCCTGGCGGAGACGCTCTCCGGGCTGCCCCGGAGGATCTTTACGCGCTTTTCCCCCGCGTTCATGTCAAAGTAGTTGTCCGAGAGCACCGTGTCGGCCCCGCACAGGACCTCCACGCTCCGGGCGTAGGCCCCGGCGCGCACCACGATCTCGTCCCCTTCGATCCGGGCGGTCAGCTCCGGGTCAGCAAAGCGGAAATGCTTGGGCGCGCAGAAGAGCACCGTCCCCTCGCCCACGGTATTCCCCGCCTCGTCCTCCAGGGCGTAGGCGTAGTAGCACCCGTAGGTGTCCTCCCCGGAGAAGTCCTGCTCGGGCAGCCACGCCGCCGAGAGGGCGGGGACCTCCACGGGGAAGCTCCCCTCACGGATCACCGAAGCGTCGCTCCGTCGCAGGCTCCAGCGGGCGGTGCCGGTGAAGGGGGCCCTCGTCTCGTTGCTGACGTTCAGCCGGGCGGATTTTTTCAGCGGGTAGGGCTCCGCGTTCACGTTGGTGTCCTGGGACAGGATGCCCTCCTCGTGGCAGGAGATCAGCACCGGGGCGAAGAAGCGCCTGGCGTAATAGTGCAGCGCCTTCCACCGGCCGTAGTAGTCGATGCTGGCCCAGCTGGCCACCGGCCAGCAGTCGTTGAGCTGCCAGATCACCGCCCCCATGCACCGGCCCCGGTGTCTGCGCCAGTGCTCCACGCCGTACTGCATGGCCTGGGCCTGGAGCAGCTGGGAGGCGTACGCCAGCCCGGACAGGGTGGCGGGGTAGAGGTACATCTGGGACAGGTACGCCACGATCCGCCCGTTGGCGGAGGAGTTGCGCTGGTGCTTCTCCATCACATAGGAGAATACGTTGCGCTCCTGGGGCAGGGTGAAGCTCTCGATGGTCTCCATGCAGGGGAAGGACTGGAACCCGAATTCGGACACATAGCGGAACAGGTGGTTCCTGTAGTCGGTGAAGGGCTTGAGCCCGTGCCACACGTCCCAGTAGTGCACGTCTCCCCGGTCCGGGTCCCAGGGCTCGTCGAAGCTGCCGCCGCTGGAGGGGCTGGCGGGCCAGTAGAAGGCCTGGGGGTCCTCCTTTTTCAGGACCTTGGGGATCACGTACTCATACATCTTGATGTAATCCGCCGCCTGGCGCTTGCTGGATACCCACTCGCCCATGGCCACGAACTGCTCCATCTCGTTGTTGCCGCACCACAGGGCCAGGGAGGGATGGTGGCGCAGCCGCCGGACGTTGTCGATGAACTCCGCGGTGATGTTGGCCTCGAACTCGTCGGTCAGATTATACACCGCGCAGGCGAACATGAAGTCCTGCCACACCAGCAGACCCAGCTCGTCGCAGACGTCGTAAAAGAAGTCGTCGGGGTAGTAGCCGCCGCCCCAGACCCGGACGCAGTTCATGTTGGCGGCCCTGGCGTCGGTCAGCAGCCGGCGGGTGCGCTCCGGGTTCACCCGGGGCAGCAGGTTGTCCTCGGGGATGTAGTCGGCCCCCATGGCGAACACGTCCACGCCGTTGACGCAGTGGCTGAAGCTCTCCCCCCACTGGTCCTTCCGGCGGCTCACCGTCATGGTGCGCAGACCGATGCGGCGCTTCCAGCTGTCCAGCACGCCGGCCTCTCCCCGGAGGGTGACTTCCACGGCGTACAGAGGCTGGTCGCCCATGCCGGCGGGCCACCACAGCTCCGGCCGGTAGATTTCGATCCTGCAGCGGTCCCCCCGGCCGGTGAACACCGTGCCGTCCGGGGCGGTGACGCTGACGGAAACCTGCGTCTCCCCGGGGCCCACCCGGTCCAGATTCGTCTGCACCTCCAGGGCGACGGAACCGTTCTCATGGCGCTGGAGCACCAGCACGTCCCCGATCCGGGCGGTGTCCACCCCCAGGAGCATGATATCCCGCCAGATCCCCGCGTCGGGCAGACGGGGGCCCCAGTCCCAGCCGAACATGCAGTGGGCCTTTCGCAGCAGGGGAAAGCCCACCATGGCGTCGGTGGTCCCGTCGGCGGGGGACAGGGCGTAAGCCTCCTTGATGTATTTCGTGGGGGAGGCGAACTCCACGGCGATCTCGTTCTCCCCGGCGCGCAGGAGCTCCTTCACGTCGAATTCCCAGGTGCGGTGCATGTTGTCCGCCGTGCCCGCCGTCCGGCCGTTGATATACACCGTGGCCAGGGTGTCCAGCCCCTCGCACCGGAGCAGGACCCTTTCACAGGCCATCAGCGCCGCGCCGACGGTGAAGCGGCGGGTGTAGTGGAACGTATGCTCCATGAGCTTGAGGGCCTGGGTCTCATTGTCCCTGTAAAAGGGGTCGTCGATGAGACCGGCGGAGAGCAGGTCGTGATATACCGAGCCCGGGACCGCGGCGGCCACAGTGCCGAAGTCGGTGCCGGGGATCTCCAGCTCCCAGGCGCCGTTGAGAGTCAGTCTTTCCATAGGGTACCTCCACATCACTGAGTTGTATGCCGGGGAATTGTTGACAAGGGCTTTTTCCCCACACTATAATGAGAGCGAAAAATAAAAACCTGAGGGTTTTTTAAAACGGGGAGATGGAAAAATGAAGCGTTCCGAGATCAACCGCGCCTTGAAGGAGCTGGAGGCCGCCTGCGAAAAATACTGCTGCTACCTGCCGCCCTTCTGTCATTTCACCCCGGAACAGTGGCAGACGCTGGGCCACGAATATGACGAGGTCCGGGACTGCATGCTGGGCTGGGACATCACCGATTACGGCCTGGGCAATTTTGAGAAGGTGGGCTTTTCCCTGATCACCATCCGCAACGGCAACCGGGCCATGGCGGACAAATACCCGAAGGTGTACGCCGAAAAGCTTCTCTTTCTCAAGGAGGGCCAGTACGCCCCCAATCACTTCCACTGGTACAAGACCGAGGACATCATCAACCGGGGCGGCGGCAACGTGCTCATCCGGGTATACAACAGCCTGCCGGATGAGGAGATCGACTTCAAGTCCGACGTCACGGTGCACACCGACGGGCGGACCTACACCGTCCCCGCCGGCACCCAGATCCGGCTGACGCCCGGGGAGAGCATCCACATCCAGCAGTACCTCTACCACGACTTCTCCGTGGAGGAGGGCACCGGAGACGTGCTCCTGGGCGAGGTGAGCCAGTGCAACGACGACAATACCGACAACCGCTTCAATCCCCCGGTGGGGCGCTTCCCCAGCATCGAAGAGGACGAACCGCCCTACCGGCTGCTGTGCAACGAATACCCCGCCGCAGAATAACGACAAACGCCATGCGTCACCGCCGGAGATCCGGCGGTGACTTTTTTCATGCCTGGGCCTCGTCGGCAAACAGGTTGTCCCGGGTGATGTTCTTCAGCCACTTCTTGCTCTTGTAATGGCTGATGACCCAGGGCCACTTCACGAATTCATCGGTGCACAGCAGGAAGTACACCCACAGCGCCGGGAGCTTGAGCACGCCGGCGGCGAAGAAGCCCAGAGGCACGGCGTAGGCCCACATGTCGATGGTGTCGCAGATCATGCCGAAGCGGCTGTCGCCGCCGGCCCGGAACACACCGGCGATGAGAGTGGTGTTCACCGCCGCGCCCATGACGTAGTACACGTTGATCAACAGCATCACTTTGAGATAGTGCTTGCCCAGGGGTGTGATGTCTGCAAATCGCAGCACGAAGGGGGTCGCCCCCAGAATGATCAGCCCGCCGATGGCGCCGGTGATCACGGTGAGACGCATGATCTCCCTGGCGGCCTGGTCGGCGTCCTCCATCCGGGACTCGCCGATGAGCTGGCCCAGCAGGATGCCTCCGGCGCTGGCCACGCTGAAGCACAGCACCGTGCCGAAGCTGTGGACCTGCAGCACGAAGGAGTTGGCCGCCACCATGTCGGTGCCCAGGAACTGGCCGATGATCACCGAGTACATGGAGTAGGCAAGGCCCCAGCTGACGTCGTTTGCCAGGGCGGGGATGGCCATTTTCAGGAAATCCCGGAACAGCAGCTTGTTGTTCAGGGCCAGATAGCTGAGCTTCAGCTTCACGTCCGGGCTCCTGGCGGATACGATCACTGCCAGGATAAGCTCGATCACCCGGCTGATGGAGGTGGCCAGCGCCACCCCAGGAGCCCCCAGCTTCGGCGCGCCGAACAGCCCGAACACGAACACCGCGTTCAGACAGATGTTCAGAGTAAAGGCCGCGGTGTTCAGCGCCGTGGCGATGCCCACCCGGCCCACGCTCCGCAGGGTGGCCAGATAGATCTCGACAAAGCCCCAGCACAGGTAAGCCACCGATACTCTGCGCAGATACTGTGCGCCGATGGCGATCAGCTCCGGATCGGGGGTGAACAGGCGCATCATCCCCCGGGGGACAAAGGCCGCGCTCAGGGCGAAAACCGCCGCCACCAGCAGGGAAAACCGCAGGGCGATGCCCTCCACCACCGAGATGGCGCGCATGTCTCCCTTGCCGTAGTACTGTGTGGCCAGCATGGTCACGCCGGTGCCCAGGCCGTAGAACACCATGAACAGCACGCTGGCGTACTGTCCGGCCAGGGATACGGCGGAGATGTGGGCCTGGCCCACGAAATTGAGCATCACCACGTCCGCGCTCGTCACCGCCGCGCTGAGCAGGTTCTGCAGCGCGATGGGGATGGTCAGCCGGGCGATGGTTTTATAGTGGTGTTTTCTGGAGGTGTCAAGTCTTTCGCCGTTGGTATCCATATCGTTCATTCATCTTCCATGTGTGTCGTGTCAGCCCATGACGGCCAGGACCTCCACCACGGCTCCGGCGGGAGCGGGAGGAATGAGATTGCCGTCCACCGGCTGACCGTTCACGGTGAGGGAGCGCAGCCCGTGCTCCGCGCCGGCGGCGTTGTCCACGGTGATGCGGTATTCCGCGCCCCGGAAGATGCGCTTTACGGTGAAGCGCTTCCAGCCGGAGGGGACGCAGGGATCGATCTCCAGGCCGTCCAGCTGCGGCGTGACCCCCAGGATCGCCTGGCTGATGCTCAGGAAGGCCCAGGCCGCCGTGCCGGTGAGCCAGCTGTTTTTCGCCTCTCCGAAGGTGGGGGCGTCCTTGCCGGCGATCATCTGGCTGTAGACGTAGGGCTCGGTGCGGTGGATCTGACTGATCTCCTCGGTATAGGCGGGACAGGTCCGCCGGTAGACCTCAAAGGCCCGCTCTCCCCGGCCCAGCTCCGCCTCGGCGCAGACGATCCAGGGGTTGTTGTGGCAGAAGATCCCGGCGTTTTCCTTATATCCGGGGGGATAGCTGGTTATCTCTCCCAGCTCCAGATGGTAGCGGGTATAGGCGGGATTGAGCAGCACGATGCCGTACTTGGTGTCCAGCCGTTCCTTCACGCTCTCCATGGCCTGCAGCGCCTGGCCGGTGGTCTTGCCGATGCCCGCCATGACGCACATGCCCTGGGGCTCGATGAAGATCTGGCCCTCCTCGCATTCCCTGCCGCCTACCACCGCGCCGAAGGCGTCGTAGGCCCGGCGGAACCACTCGCCGTCCCAGCCGGCGTCCAGGGTGACCGCCTCCATCTCCGATACGGAGCGCTCCGCGTCCTCCGCCTCCCCGGAAAGGCCCAGGTGCCGGCAGATATCGGCGTAGGCCCGGCCGTATTTCACGAACATCCCCGCGATGAACACGCTCTCCGCCACCGGCCCCTCGCTGGGCCCGGTGACCTGGAAGCTCTCCCCGGGGTGTTCGGAAAAGCAGTTGAGGTTGAGACAGTCGTTCCAGTCCGCCCGGCCGATGAGAGGCAGACCGTGGGGGCCCAGGTGGGTGCGGGTGTAATTGAAGCTCCGGCGCAGATGCTCCATCAGGGGCCGGGCGAGGGAGCTGTCATTGTCAAAGTCCACCATCTCGTCCAGGATGGACCAGTCCCCGGTCTCCCGGAGGTACGCGTCCGTACCGGCGATGAGCCACAGCGGATCGTCGTTGAACCCGCTGCCCACGGCCATGTTGCCCTTCTTGGTCAGAGGCTGGTACTGGTGGTAGGCGCCGCCGTCTTCCTTCTGGGTGGCGGCGATATCGAGGATGCGCTCCCTTGCCTTTGCGGGGATCATGTGGACGAAGCCCAGCAGATCCTGGCAGGAATCGCGGAAACCCATGCCGCGGCCGATACCGGATTCGTAGTAGGACGCGGAACGGGACATATTGAAGGTGACCATGCACTGGTAGGCATTCCAGATGTTGACCATGCGGTCGAGTTTCTCGCTGCCAGTGCGGATCTGGAACCCGGAAAGGAGAGTGTTCCAGAACGCACGCAGCTCATTCAAAGCCTGATCGAACTGATCGTTTCGGGAATATCTGCTGATCAGTTCATCGGCGGGAGATTTATTGATGACATTCGGAGAGGTGAATTTCAGTGCTCCCCGTACTTCGAGATAGCCGAGGCCGAAGATCACATCGAAGCTCTCTTCCGGCTGCAGTTCAAGATGGAAGTGATGCGCACCGACCGGCTGCCAGCCGTGGGCGATCGAATCCGAGCATCTTCCGTTCTTTACCGCCTGCGGTTCCTTCGGGGAGCCGTAGGTGCCCATGAAGGCTTCTCTGGCGGTATCGAAACCGCTGATCTCTTTATTTGCATAGAACACGGCGTAGTGGTCGCGGCGTTCGCGGTATTCGGTCTTGTGGTAGATCCGGCTGCCGTCCACTTCGACCTCGCCGGTCGAGTAGTTGCGCTGGAAGTTGGTAAAATCGTCCATCGCGTCCCAGAGGCAGAATTCGACGAAACTGAAGAGATCCACCGTCTTCGCTTGGGAAGACGTATTCGTCAGGGTCAGACGCTGCAGCAGGATATTGTCCTTCTTCGGAACGAAGAGCTCCTGCTTTGCCTGCAGACCGTTCTTGGAGGACTCGATGACGGTATAGCCTAGGCCGTGACGGCAGATATAGCTGTCGAGCTCCGTCTGGACCGGCTGCCAGCCGGGGTTCCAGAGCGTCTCCCCATCCTTTATATATAGATGGAATCCGTCCTGGTCGAGCGGCAGATTGTTGTAGCGGTAACGGGTGATGCGGCGGAGCCTGGCATCCTTATAGAAACAGTATCCGCCTGCCGTATTGGAAAGCAGCGTGAAGAAGCTGTCGCTTCCCAGATAGTTGATCCACGGCAGCGGTGTCCGGTAATTCGTAATGATATATTCCCTGTTCAGATCGTCAAAATGCCCGTATTTCATATTTTGCTCCTGTCGTTCTTTATATTTGCGTAATCGTTTACGTACACGTTTAGTGTACCAATCAAGATAAGAATACGTGGTTTTTTTCATAAAAACAAGACAAAAAGAAGAATTTGATTAATTTTTTTCGGAATGGAAGCGTTTTCGAAAAAAAAGTATTGCATTTTAAAAAAATGTGCTATACTGAATTTGCGAAAACGATTAAGTAGGAATCGACAATATGGTATCCCTGAAAGACATAGCAGAAAAATGCAACGTCTCAGCCGCTACTGTATCTAAGGCGCTGAACGGCAAAGAAGACATAGGAAAAAGTACCCGTGATAAGATCCGCCGCATCGCGGAAGAAATGGGTTACCTGTCCAATGCTTCCGCCCGGGCGCTCAAAACAAACCGTACATACAACATCGGTGTCCTGTTCATCGACCAGAAGGAAGCAGGACTGGCACACGAATACTTCTCCAAGATCCTCGAAAGCTTTAAATCCCATGCGGAAGATAAAGGTTACGACATCACCTTCATCAACCGGACCGTCGGCGGCATGCAGTCATCTTATTTAAAACACTGCATCTACCGCAGCTTCGACGGCGTCGCGATCATCTGCGCAGACTTCACCGATCCCCAGATCGAAGAGCTCGCGGAATCCGGTATCCCGGCGGTCACGATCGACTACACCTACCCTGACTGCCCGTCGGTGATCTCCGACAATACCAAGGGCCTGCAGGAGCTGACGAACTACGCGCTCTCCAGAGGGCACACCCGGATCGCTTACATCTACGGTGACGATACCGAAGTCACCAAGAAGCGTCTGATGGGTTATTACGGCTCGCTTTACTCTGCCGGCATCCCGATCCGCGACGAATATGTCGTCGCCGGACAGTTCCACGATATCGATGTAGCGGAAGCGGCAACGAAACAGCTGCTCAGCCTGAAGGAACCGCCGACCTGCATCATCTTCCCGGACGACTACTCCTACTTCGGAGGCCGCAAAGCCATCTTCGAAGCAGGGCTCTCGATCCCCAACGACATTTCCGTCATCGGGTATGACGGGATCCAGACGGCTAAGATCTACGGGCTGACGACCTACGCACAGGATACAGCGTCGCTCGGCACGATCGCCTGCCGGAAGCTGATCGACGCGATCGAAGGAAACAGTTACTCCAATGACTGTTCGATCGTAAGCGGCAGTCTCTTCCCCGGCAACACCGTCGCTCAGATCTAGGTTTTAACCGGAACATCCGGTTAAACGTTTGCAAGGCAAACCATACACAAATAGCAAATAGGAGGAAAACAATGAAAAAGCTATTAACCGTTCTGTTGGCTGTGCTGATGGTCATGGCTCTCGCTGGATGTAACTCCAACAAGCCTGAACCGGCTCCGGCACCGACCGAAGAAACCACTGCTGCTGAAGGTTCCGTCCTCAACATCTGGACATGGAACACCGAATTCTGGGAGTTCTTAGGCGAATACTATGCTGACGAAATCGTCGACGAGTACACCCTGAAGAAAGGCGATGTCACCATCAAGCGTACAACTTATCCGTCTGACGGCGGCGCTTACCAGGATGCTCTGGATGCTGCCCTGCTGAATCAGGCAAACGCTGCTGCTGATGATAAAGTCGACCTCTTCCTCGCTGAAGCAGACTACATCATCAAGTACACCAACTCCGATGCAACAATGGATGTCAAGTCCATCGGCGTCACTGATTTCTCCAACACATATAAGTACACTGTTGAAGCTGCTTCCGATGCCAACGGCGTCGTCAAGGGCGTATCCTTCCAGTGCTGCCCGTCCGCTATCATCTACAGACGTTCCATCGCGAAGGATGTCTTAGGTACAGATGATCCGGCAGAAGTACAGGCTGCGATCGACAGTTGGGAAAAATTCGATGCTGTAGCTGCCCAGGCTAAGGAAAAGGGCTACTACATGATCAATACCACCAACGCAACATTCAGAATCTACTCCAACAACACCACTTCTCCGTGGGTCAAAGACGGCAAGCTGAATATCGATTCTGCTATCGAAGCTTGGATGGATCAGTCTGCTAACTATGCAGAGAACGGCTACACCGCTTATACATCCAACCTCTGGGGCGATGAAGCTACTTCCGAAATGCTCGCTACCGGCAAGACGATGTGCTTCGTTGGACCGGCTTGGTACTTCAACTTCTGCATGGGCAACGCACAGGATCCTGAAAAGGGATGCTTCGGTGACTGGGCGATCTGCCAGGGCCCGCAGGCTCACTTCTGGGGTGGCACATGGATGCTGGCTGCTACCGGCACAGATAACCCGACAATGGTTGCAGACATCATGAACACCTTCATCAACAACGAAGAAGTATGCTCCAAACTGGTTTCCGAAAAGATGCAGTTCTCCAACAACCAGAAGGTCAACAACAAGTTTGCTGCTGATGAAACTTACGGTAATGAATTCTTAGGCGGTCAGAACGACACTGCAGTCTTCGCTGAACTCGCTAAGAACATTAAGTTCCAGAACGTCACCGCTTACGACCAGCTCTGCAACGAAGGCTTACAGACTTACTTCCAGCAGTACCTGGACGGCGAAGTTGACAGAGACACAGCAATCAATAACTTCAAAGATTACATCCGGACAACTTACCCGAGCGTAACTGTCGAATAATCAGGTCTAAAAACGAATCAACGAACTGTGGCAGGCTTGACCTGCCACAGTTTCTTAAACAAGTACATTGTTGGTTATTTGTTTAAGAAAAGATGCAAAGGAGTAAAATATGGCAAAACAAAATACCGCGGTAAAGAATAAGTCCATATCCTACGCCAGATGGGGTTATATCTTCATCATCCCCTTTTTCATCGTCTATGCGATCTTCACCCTATATCCGCAGATCCTGACCGTTTACAACAGCTTCTTTGAGTACTATCGCGATGGTCTGACTGTCGTCGGCCCGCGATTCGTCGGTCTGCAGAACTACAAAACACTGTTTGAGCCGGGTGCTGCCGGTTATGTGCCGATCTTCAAATACCTCGGCAATACCGTCTGGCTGTGGCTCCTCGGCGCAGTGCCGCAGTTTGTGATCGCAATGATGCTGGCGCTGTTCTTTACCAGTACCAGGCTCAACATCAAGGGACAGCAGTTCTTCAAATCCGTCATCTATATGCCGAATCTGATCATGGCTTCCTGTTTCGCGATGTTGTTCTTCTCACTGTTCTCTCAGGTAGGCCCGGTCAACCAGTTCCTGGTCTCTTCGGGAGCGATCAGCACCCCGATCAACTTCCTGGGAATGCAGGTGACTGTACAGACGCTGATCGCGCTGATGAACTTCCTGATGTGGTTCGGCAATACCACGATCCTGCTGATGGCAGGCATTCAGGGCATCGATGAATCGATGTTTGAATCCGCCCGTCTCGACGGTTCGACCTCCACTCAGGTGTTCTTCAATATCACGATGCCGCTGCTGATGCCGATCTTCATCTACGTCTTCATCACCTCGATGATCGGCGGTATCCAGATGTTCGATGTCCCGCAGGTCTTGACCAACGGTAAGGGCCTCCCGAACAACACTTCAACCACTCTGATCATGTATCTGAATCAGTTCCTCGGCATTTCAAAGAACTACGGCATGGCCGGCGCAGTTTCCGTCCTGCTGTTCATCGTAACCGCCATCCTGTCCATCTTCGTCTTCAGGACGATCAGAGCCGATAATAAGTAGGAGAAAAGGAATCATGAAATCAAATGCGAACAAAACAGCTGAGATCAAGCTTCTGATCTCCAGGATCGTTGTCTATGCGATCTTGATCTTCCTGTCCTTCCTTTGTCTCTTCTTCTTCTATCTGATGCTGATCAACTCAACGCGTTCCAATGCCCAGCTGCAGAGCGGTTTCACGCTGATCCCGCAGAACAATCTGTTCAAAAACTTATACAACGCCTGGCATGACGGCGATATCAATATCCCGGTCGGCATGAAGAACAGTTTCATCGTTGCGATGTGCTCCGCTCTTCTTACCACCTACTTCTCCGCCATGACCGCATACGGAACTTACGTTTACAATTTCAAAGGCAAACGTTTCGTTCATCTCTTCATTCTGGCGATCATGATGATCCCCTCTCAGGTCTCGGCCGTAGGTTTCATTCAGCTGGCCTTCAAGTACAACCTTACCAACAAGCTGTGGCTGCTGATCATTCCTTCGATCGCTGCGCCTGCGACCTACTTCTACATGCGCCAGTATCTGCAGGCAACGCTGCCGATCGACATGGTAGAAGCTGCCCGTATCGACGGCTCCAGCGAATTCAAGATCTTCAATCAGATCGTTCTGCCGATCATGAAACCGGCGATCGCTGTACAGATGATCTTCTCCTTCGTCGCTTCCTGGAACAACTACTTCATGCCCGCCCTCTTACTGAACAAGCCGGGCAAGAAGACCGTTCCGATCATGATCGCGACCCTGCGAAGCGCAGACTACTCGAAATTCGACATGGGCAAGGTCTACATGCTGATGGTAATGGCGATCCTGCCGGTCATGGTCATCTACATCATTCTCTCCAAATCCATTATTAAAGGCGTCACCTCAGGCAGTGTGAAAGGATAAATATCATGGCAGAAGTAATCTTAAAGAATATCAAGAAAGTATATCCGAACAGCGAACCGAAAGAAAAGAAAGGTCTGTTCGGAAAGAAGAAAACAGAAGAGGAAAAACCTCACAGAACTCACCATCTGCAGATCACTGATGAGGGCGTTGTCGCCGTTCAGGAATTCTCCCTCGACATCAAGGACAAGGAATTCATCGTTCTGGTCGGACCTTCCGGCTGCGGTAAGTCCACCACTCTGCGTATGGTCGCCGGTCTTGAAGAGATCACCGGCGGTGAGCTCTACATCGACGGCAACCTCGTCAACTCCGTAGAACCGAAAGACCGCGATATCGCCATGGTCTTCCAGTCCTATGCCCTTTACCCGCATATGACCGTCTATGACAACATGGCTTACTCTCTTAAGATCAAAAATGTCCCGAAAGACCAGATCGACAAGAAGGTCCGTGAAGCAGCTGAGATCCTGGATATCACCCAGTACCTCAACCGCAAGCCGAAAGCTCTTTCCGGCGGTCAGAGACAGCGTGTCGCGATCGGCCGCGCGATCGTCCGTGACCCGAAAGTCCTGCTGATGGATGAACCGCTCAGTAATCTGGATGCCAAACTGCGTAACCAGATGCGTGCCGAGATCATCAAGCTCCGCAACCGCATCAACACAACGTTTATCTACGTTACCCATGACCAGACTGAAGCGATGACCCTGGGCGACCGGATCGTCGTCATGAAGGATGGTTTCATCCAGCAGATCGGCACACCGCAGGAAGTCTTCGACCATCCGTCGAACCTCTTCGTTGCCGGCTTCATCGGTACCCCGCAGATGAACTTCTTCGATGCCAGACTGGCTTTGAAGGACGGCGAATACTATGTCGAGATCGATGATATCAGCGTGAAGCTTTCTGAAGAAAAACAAAAACGCCTCCGTGAAAAAGGCGTTAAGGAACAGGAAGTAACGCTCGGTGTCCGGCCGGAACATATGAATATCGCCGATAAGGGCATCAAGGGCAGGATCGACGTCACTGAACTGATGGGCTCCTCCTGTCACCTCCATATGACGATCAAAGAAAAAGACGCGATCGTTATCGTCCCGCGTGAAGGAAACATCGAGAACCATATGGGTCAGGAGATCCATCTCAACTTCAGCGGCAACGTTGCCCACGTCTTCTCCAAGGAAGACAATCACAATCTCGAATACTGATCAGGATATGTCCAAAAAGACCTTTCTGCTTTGTCCCCGGTAAGGTCTTTTTTTTGTTTTGTGCTTTAGGCTGTTTCGCAGGCGACGACGATCCCCTTGCGCTCCATATAGTAGCTGCAGAGGCCTCTGGTCGGATAGATCAGAACTTCCGCCTGCGGGTATTCCTGCAGGACTGCGTCCTTCATGTGCTGCGCCCCTTCTTCATTCTCGGTGTGGGTGATGACCACTCTGCCGCCGGCGTATCCGGCTTCCTTCATATCGTTAAGGAAGTTGGCGATGACTTTTTTCTCGCCTCTGGCCTTACCGGTCACACTGATCTTCCCCTCTTCGCTGGCGGTGCCGGTAACGCTGATGCGCAGCACGCTCAAAGCCGCTGCGACCGTCTTGTTGACACGGCCGTTCTGGGTCAGATTATGCAGGGAGATGAAGGCAAAGAAGAGCCTTGTGTGTTTCTGGTATTCGCGGATCTGCCGGTCGACGGTCTCGAAATCCGCGCCGGAATTGACGAGTTCCGCCAGTTTCAGAAGAAGTACGATCTCTTCGCCGCCGGTCGACAGCGAATCGATGATCGAGATCTTGACGTCCGGATTCTCCTCGCGGTACATATCCGCTGCGCTCAGCGCACTGTTGTAGGAGCCGGACAGAGCGCTGGTCACGGTCATTACGAAGATCTCGTCCGCTCCGCGGAAAGCCTCATGCCAGGCGTCGATCGAAGGACAGGAAGTATAGGATCTGCCTCTGTAGTTTTCGAGATAATCCAGCATATCCGTCACTTTGAGCGACGGCTCATCCAGAAAACTTCTTTCGTCTGTATAGATCGTTAACGGAACAGTCCGGAAATCCAGACCTTCCATTTCATATAGATCGCAGGATGAATCGGCAACGATACGCATGCTTTGCCCTCCTTTAGTACTAGAAGAATTGTATGAATTCCTTATCTGTGATAAAATGTACAAAAAGAAAGATATTGTAACATTTAGTACAAAATCAATTATTGTGTAACACATGAAGATCAAGACAAATCTGAACAATCGCACGATCATGACGCGTATCGCCATCGGGGACGCGATTTTGGACGAACTCGAGCAGAAGGAATTCTCAAAGATCAAGATTTCCGACGTCGTCCGCAATGCCAGAGTTTCACGGATGTCCTTTTACCGTTATTACGAGAACCTGTATGATGCTCTCTGCGATTATCTGAATATCATCGTCAACGGTTATATGATCGAAGGCGGCGAGATCAACGATCCGAGCATCTACATGAAACTTGAGCACATCGAGTTCTCACTGAACTATTTCGATCGATATTCCCGCTATTTCCTGACTCTCAACAGGCATGGTCTTTACGAAGTAATGATCGACGCCGTAAACGAGTATATGGTCAAGAATATCCTGCCGCGGAAAAAGCTGCATATGTATGAGCTCTACGCTTATGCCGGCGGTCTGCTCAACTCCTTCCTGAAATGGGAGGAAGACGGCAAGAAGGAAAGTGCCCACAATGTTGCGCTGATGATCTACCGTCTGTACAACCATTACGACGAGAATATCGCGCCGTTCGATATCTGAGTCCCGAACAGACAACAGTCTGATAAACAGCAGGCCGATACAGATCGGCTTTTTTTGTAAAGGGTTTTTATTTTGTCTATGTGCAGCGGATAGTTTAGAATGGAAGTAATGTTGATCGGGCTGCTGCTTTATCGCATCTTTCACACCTATGACCGGAACAGTCTGTCCTTCTGGATCCTGCTTTTGGTCTGCGCCCTTCTCGGTGCTGCCGCACTGACCGGAAAATGGAAGATCCTGAAAAAAGCCGGCAAAACGCCCTGGCACAGTCTGATCCCGGTGCTTGGAGATTACGAGATCTTCGATACCGGCTGGTACGGCCGCTATGGCGCGGTCGCCGGCACTCTATATCTCTGCGCTCTGCTTCTTAAACTCTCGGACAAGCCGACTTTTCTCTGGTTCAGCCAGGCAAAACTGCTCGTCTGCTGCTACTTCATCATCTATCTCCTGATGATCGTCATGAAGATCAAACTCAGTCTATCCTTCGGTTTCGGAAGCTCCATGGCATTCGGACTTATCGTGATGGAATCAGTCTTTTTCTGCATGCTTGGTTTCTCAAAAGCAAAATACCTCGGCAGGACCCTGCGCCGCTATAACCCTGAGAAGGAAAAAGAAGAGGAAGAAAAAGAGGAGAAAAAGCATAAGGGAAGCGCGGACCTGATCTCGCTGTACCGCACCCGCAGTTCAGTCGCATTAGCGGCCTGCGTGCTGACGTTCTTCCTTTGCCTGTATGCGGTCGCCGGTGGTCTGATCGAAGACCCGAGCGCGGTCACACCGGAACGCGGAAGCCAGCTGTTCCATCTGTTTACCGTCAATTCCAATCTGCTCGCGGCGGTCGCCGCTGCTTTGACGATGCCTTTTGCTGCGGAAGGTATCCGCATCAAACGCTTTACCTATCCAAACTGGATCCAGCTCGTCCAGTACAGCGGCGCGATCTGTACGACCCTGACATTCATTTTTGCCGTATTCCTGATCTTTCCCACCAGAGGTGCCTGGCTCGCTTTCGGGGGGATGAATTTCTGGCTCCATCTGGTCTGTCCGATCATGAATCTTATCCTTCTTTTCAGCGTCGAGACTGATGTCCGGATCACGCTGGATGAGTCTTTCGTCTGCATGATGCCCTTCTTTATTTACGCGGGAATCTACCTGCTGAACGTCGTCTTTCTGGGAGAGGAACACGGCGGCTGGCGCGATATCTACATGCTGGCGACCTATATGCCGCCGGAGCTGACCGCGCCGATGATGTTCCTGCTCGGCTTCGGGGTATCACAGATCCTGCGCTCCGTCTACAACCGCATTGCCGTTCAGCGCAGCCGGGAAATGCGCAAGCACTGGACGAACGATATCACCGCGAGCGAGATCGCGAAGGAAGTCTACAATCTCGGCCGCTACACCGGCATGCATGATGAAGACACCAGTATCGTGATCCCGATCGATATCTTTACCGAACTTTCCATCAAATACGGCATCGCTCTCGAGGAACTGGCAAAAGCCTTCTCCCGAGGCGCCGTAGACGGTCTGAATTACCGCGATGAAAAACTGGAAAAGCGCAGAGATAAGCTGGGCCGGATGTTCGGAACGCCGGAGCGCTCCGGTTTTCCGGTAGAATAACTGTATACCGGCGAAGACTGATCTCCGCTTTCATAAACACAGAGCAAAGTCCGCCTCCGGGCGGATTTTCTTTATGTCCGGGATCTGCGGCAAAGGCGTCGAAATGTGCTAATATGAAAGCAGAAGAAAACCACTACATCATCTATAAAAGATCATCTTAAGGAGGTGGCATATATGAACTGGACAAAAGAAGATGTCCATTCCGCCGTTGAAAAACAGAGAGAGTTTTTCCGTTCGAATCTTACTCTGGATATCCCCTGGCGGATCGAGCAGCTGAAGAAGCTGAAACGCGCCATGATCGACTGGGCGCCGCAGCTGCAGCGTGCGCTCTATGAGGATCTCGGAAGATGTGAAACCGAAGCCTACGTTCTCGATATCGGCGACGTCATCATGGAGATCAACGAATGCATCGATAATCTGAAGAAATGGGCAAGACCGGAAACGCATTTTTCCGGCTTTACCTGCTTCCCGAGCACGATCACCAAAGTCTACAAGATGCCGTATGGCGTCACTCTGATCATCAGTCCCTTCAATTTCCCGGTCCTGCTGTCGATGGGTGTTTTAGCTGCCAGCATTTCCGGCGGAAATACAGCGGTCCTGAAGATGAGCTCAAAGTCTGTCGCCTGTACGGAAGTCCTTCAGAGCATGATCGCCAAGACCTTCTCGGACGAATATGTCACGGTCATCGACGGCGGACATGATGTCGCGGATTTCTGTCTGGAAGAGCGTTTCGATAAGATCTTCTATACCGGTTCTCCGCGGGTCGCGGTCCATGTCATGGAAATGGCGGCCAAGAACCTGACGCCGGTGGCGCTGGAACTGGGCGGCGAGACCGGAAACTGGGCAGTCGTCCGCAAAGACGCCAACATCAAAGATACCGCCCGAAAGATCGCTTTCTTCAAGATCTGCAACTCCGGCCAGATCTGCATCGATATCAATCAGGTCGCTGTCGCTGAAGAGATCGCCGATGAATTCCTGGCGGCGCTGAAAAAGGAGATCGTCCGTCAGATCGGCGAACATCCGCACCTGAATCCGGAGTATCCGCGTCTGATCGCGAAGAAAGCCTATGATAACTGTGCTGCGGAAGCCGAACAGTACCGTGACCGCATCGTGTTCGGCGGCGAAGGTGATCCGGAAACGCTCAAATACGATACGACCGTAATCTATCCGGTCGGGATCGATGAACCGATCGTCAACCACGAACTGTTCTCCCCGCTCCTGCCGGTCGTTCCTTTCAAGGACAACGAAGTTGATAAACTGATGGATACGATCGCCCGGCGCGAGCACGGGCTTGCCCTCTATCTCTTTACAAAGGATATGGCCTGGGCAAACAGGATGATGCAGACCCAGCAGTACGGCGGCGGCTGCATCAACGAAGTCTGTCTGCATCTGATGGTCAAGGGCGTGCCTTTCAACGGCACCGGTCATTCCGGCATGGGCGCCTACCACGGGGAATGGGGTTTCCGTGAATTCACTCATCCTTCCACCGTCCTGCACGGCTCCACAGTCTTCAACCTGCCTCTGCGGGAACACCCGTACATGGGCAGAAAGAACGAGTATAAACTGAAACTACTCAAGATCTTTGAACAGTAAAGGAGATCTTTATGGCAAACGAGGTATTCTGCCGGTCTTTTCAGGCCGCAATGAAAGCAGGCAATTATTTCATGGGTTACCGGACACCGCAGCTTGTCGCTGCCGGTCCGGGAAGCGTTAAAAAACTCCCCTTCGCCATTAAGCAGCAGGGCGTAAACAATATCCTGCTCGTAACGGACGAAGGCCTTCTGAAGCTCGGTCTGCCTTCCCGGCTGACTGAAGCCCTGGAAAAGACAAATGTCCGTTATACCCTGTTCTCCGACGTACAGCCCAATCCGACCGACCTGAACGTCGAGGCAGGACTCGAACTCTATAAACAGAACAACTGTGAAGGCATCGTTGCGTTCGGCGGCGGTTCTCCGATGGACTGCGCCAAGGGCATCGCAGCCCGTCTTGCGCATCCCAACAAAACCATTCCGCAGCTGCAGGGCATTCTGAAAGTCCATAAGCGGATCGTTCCCTTCTGGGCGGTGCCGACGACCTCCGGAACCGGTTCCGAGACTACGGTCGCGGCTGTTCTGACAGAAGCGGCGACTCATCACAAAGCTTCGATCAATGATCCGGCGATCCTGCCGAAATATGCCGTCCTCGATCCTGAACTGACCGTCGGCCTGCCGCCGTTCATCACCGCGACGACCGGCATGGACGCGCTCTGTCATGCGGTGGAAGCCTATACGAACCAGACTTATAACACGAGCGTTGAAAATACGATGGCAAAAGATGCAGTCAGACTGATCCACGACTGGCTGTATGTCGCCTACCAGGACGGCAGCGATCTGAAAGCCAGGGAAAAGATGCAGTACGCGGCTTTCTATGCGGGCAGAGCGTTTACCAGAGGCTGTGTAGGTTACGTCCACGCGGTCGGTCATACCCTCGGCGGTCTCTACGGCGTCGCCCACGGTCTGGCGATGTCGGTGATCCTGCCGCACGTCATGCGTCAGTTCGGTCCGGCGGTCTACGACCGGCTGGCAGATCTGGCGGATGTATGCGGGCTGCCCGGAACGGATAAACAGAAAAAGGCAGAGAATTTCATCGCCTGGATCGAAGATATGAAGATCAAAATGGGTCTCCCTGCCGGATTCGACTGCATCCGCAAGGAAGACTACGAGCAGATCTGGAAATGGGCAGACGCGGAAGCAAATCCGCTTTATCCGGTACCGGTCATCTGGCAGAAAGAGGATTTCTACCATCTTCTCGATACGCTGCGTGAAGCACATTACTGAGTTTTCGAGACCAGAGAGCAGGGTCTTACGGTCCTGCTCTCTTTTTTGTTGTGTCTCCTCTTATATCAGGCTATTCTTTATAAGAAAAACGCCGCTTTTTGTTAAATTGTTCTCAAGGTTTGTAATAGAATAATAGTGGAGAAAAATGGAGGACAATATGATTCCAGAGAACCTAAAGAACTATATGTTCAATGATCAGGATTTTTTCAACGAAGACTATGTCTGCACTGATCCTGAAAAAGAACAGTTAGTCAAAGAATTAGCGAATATGATCACGGATGATATCCAGATCCATAGCGCAAAGGATATCGACGTACACTCTCCGGACTTCTGGCTGCTGGACCGCCTGCTCACCAAGGAACAGGTGCGTTTCATGCTGTCATTCAAGAAGAAGAGAGTTGTCAAACTGCTTCCGGAGCAGATGGCTGAAAGAAACCATATGACCCCGGAAGAAGCCGAGAAAATGGCTTTTGAGATCTGCGAGATCGGCCTGATGGAATTCGACCGTGAGAACCCTGAAAAGCGCCGTCAGTACTTCATTCCGAAGTGGGTCGTCGGTTCAGGCGAGTACATGATGATGAACTCCAAGCTGCTGAAGGACCATCCGGAAGTCGCGACCTTCTTCAACTATCAGTCCAGTGTACCGGTCGGCAAAGTTGCCAGATTCGTTCCGCCGGGAGGCGGCGGCCTGGGAATGCATGTCATTCCGGTCGAAAAGGCAATCGAGCACGAAAGCAAGTCCGTCAGTGTTGAACACCTCTCCCACTGGCTGAAGAAGTACGACAAGTTCTGTGTCGACGTATGTTCCTGCCGCAGACAGCAGGCGATGCGCGGCGAAGGCGTCGGCGACATTGAAGGCTACATGTGTCTGGCAGTCGGCGACATGGCTGAGTACATCGTCGAGACCCACAAGGACGCCTACTACATCACGTATGACGAAGTCATGGAGATCCTGAAACGCTCCGAGGAAAAGGGCTTCGTACATCAGATCACCAACCTCGACGGCGAAGACAAGATCGTCGGTATCTGCAACTGCTCTCCGGGCACCTGCAACGCGATCCGCACATCCCAGCTCTTCAATACGCCGAACATGTCGGCTTCCGCATACCGCGCCCACGTTGATAAAGAAAAATGCGTCGCCTGCGGCAAGTGTGTCGAAGTCTGTCCGGTCGGTGCCGCCAAGCTCGGCCAGAAGCTCTGTCTGAAAGACGGCAGCGACGTCATCTATCCAAAGACCGAACTTCCGGATGCCCAGAAGTGGGGACCGGATAAATGGAACAAGAACTTCCGCGAAGATGCGAAGCTCAACGTTTACGATACCGGCACGGCTCCGTGTAAGACCGCCTGCCCTGCCCACCTGGCAGTTCAGGGTTACATCCGCATGGCGGCGGAAGGCAGATATCTCGATGCCCTCAAGCTGATCAAGCAGGACAACCCGTTCCCGGCCGTCTGCGGCATGGTCTGCAACAAACGCTGTGAAGAGCGCTGCACCAGAGGCACGATCGACCGTCCGGTCGCCATCGACGAGATCAAGAAGTTCATCGCCCTGCAGGAGCTCAATGCCGAGACCCGCTATATCCCGGAATGCTACAACGATGTCGGCGAACAGTGGGATGACTACAAGATCGCTGTGATCGGTGCCGGTCCGGCCGGTCTGTCCGCTGCCTACTATCTCCGCAAACAGGGTTATCCGGTCACCATCTTCGAAAAGGAAGAAAAGCCGGGCGGCATGCTGCGCTACGGTATCCCGAACTTCCGTCTCGAAAAAGACGTTATCGACGCTGAGATCGATGTCATCCGCGCAATGGGCGCCGAGATCCGCTGTGGTGTGGAAGTCGGCAAGGATATCACTATTGAAGACCTCAGAAACGAAGGCTACAAAGCATTCTACGTCGCGATCGGTATGCAGACAGGCAGAAAAGCCGGCATCCCGAACGAGGAATACGCTGTCAGCGGCGTCGACTTCTTAAGAGAAGCCAACAAGACCAGCAGCAATACGATCCTGAACGGTAAGACCGTCGTTATCGGCGGCGGCAACGTCGCGATCGATGTTGCCAGGACCGCTCTGCGCGCCGGTGCTTCGGAAGTTGAAATGTACTGTCTGGAAGGACCGGATGAAATGCCGGCAGCTAAAGACGAGATCGCCGAAGCGAAAGAAGAAGGCATCACCATCAAGAACTGCTGGGGTCCGAAAGAGATCCTGTTCGAAGACGGAAAGATCAAGGGCATCGTCATGAAACAGTGTGTCCAGGTCTACGACGCCAACAAGAAGTTCAGCCCGGTCTATGACGAGAATGAACTCAAGACCGTTGAATGCGACCATGTCCTCATGTCCATCGGCCAGGCTGCTGTATGGGGCGACTTGCTCAAGGGAACCAAAGTCGAAGTCCGTCCGAACGGCACCGCCGTTGCGGACCCGGTCACCTGCCAGACAGGCGAAGACGATATCTTCGTCGGCGGTGACGTATTCAAGGGTGCCCGCTTCGCGATCGACGCGATCGCTGAAGGCAGAGAGGGTTATGTGTCCATCAACCGCTTCGTCCATTACGGACAGAGCCTGACGATCGGCCGTGACCTGCGCCAGTTCAAAGAACTCGACAGAGACGACATCTCCATCGAATCCTATGACAACGCACAGCGTCAGGTACCGGGCTACAAGCCGGGTGATGCAGCTCACACTTATGAGGACCTGCGTCTGGCACTGACGGAAGAACAGGTACGCGCAGAAGCGAACCGCTGTCTGAAGTGCGGCGCTTCCTATGTCGATGTCAACCGCTGTATCGGCTGCGGTCTGTGCACGACCCGCTGTGAGTTCGACGCGATCCATCTGACAAGAGACATGCCGAAAGCTTCCCGCATGTACAGTGCGGAAGACGGCAAACTCAAAGCGATCCTGCCGAACATCGCAGCCCGCGGTGTCCGCATCCTGCTCAACGGCAGCAAGAAGAAATAAAAGAAAGGAGGAGCAGTCCGGTTCCTCCTTTTTATTCGTTCTCTGCCTCGATCTCTTTGATGTTGCACTCATTGCCCTGCAGCAGATAGGTGTGTTCACTGTGACAGTACGGACAGATCCTGCCATACTCGATCGTCTTATACTCCTGTTTGCAGTCTTCACAGAACGTGATGGCATCGATCATTTCAAGTTTCAGCTCCGCTTCTTTTAGAAGCGGATGCTTTACTTTGAAGTAATTCCAGCAGTCGACGAAGTAGTCGGTAATGATGCCGGATACTTCCCCGATCTCCAGAGTTACCGAACCGATCTTTGTCAGTTTGTTTTCCTCGGCGATCTCATCCAGCGTCTTGGCGACGTGAGTCACGATGCTCAGTTCATGCATGATCTATTCCTTCCAGGCTTTGATCTCTTTTCTGAGCCAGTCTTCCCATTTTTCCATCCCCTCTCCGGTTTTTGCGGATACCGGGAAGACCTCGATCTTCGGGTTCAGATAGCGGACCCGCTCGATGCAGCGGTCGATATCGAAATTGAAGAAGTTCATCGTATCCGTCTTGGTGATGAGCAGCACGTCGCTCGTCTGAAACATGAGCGGATATTTCAGCGGTTTGTCATCCCCTTCCGGAACAGACAGGATCATAACGTTTTTGCTGGCGCCGGTAGCGAATTCCGCCGGGCAGATCAGGTTGCCGATGTTTTCCAGAAAAGCGAGATCGATCTCCTCAAGTCCCATCTCTTCCAGACCCTGACGGGTCATGCCGGCATCCATATGGCACATGCCGTCGGTATGGACCTGGATCGATCTGGCGCCAAGCTCCTCGATCTTTCTGGCATCCACTTCCGCTTCGATGTCCGCTTCGAGAACAGCGATCCGGAACTCGTCTTTCAGGTCTGCGATCGTGCGGCTCAGAAGCGTCGTCTTACCGCTGCCGGCGGCAGACATCAGATTGACGAAGAAGACGCCTTTCTCCTTCAGTTCATCACGCAGCACGGCTGCATCACGGTCATTGGATTCCGTGACTGTACGGTGTAATTCGATGACTTTCATGCGGACTGCCTCCAGTTCTCGATCATTTCTTTCAGATACGTGGTCCAGGCTTCACAGTTCTCACCGGTCGCAGCGCTGAGGTAAATGACCGGCGCCTTTTCGTTGCGGGTGCGGACGTTCTTTTCAAAGCGTTCTTTATCGAAATCGAAGACCGGAAGCGCATCGATCTTATTGACGAGCACGACGTCGCTCACCTTGAACATCAGCGGATATTTCAGCGGCTTGTCATCCCCTTCCGGAACGGACAGGATCATCGCTTTCATCTGCGCGCCGACATCGAACTCCGCCGGACAGACGAGGTTTCCGATGTTCTCCAGGAAGACCAGATCCAGCCTTTCGAGATCGAGTTTCTCCAGTCCGCGCTGGGTCATATCCGCGTCCATGTGGCAAAGACCACCGGAATGGAGCTGGATCACCCGGACGCCAGTCTTCGCGATCTCGGCGGCGTCGACGGCGGAATCCACATCCGCCTCCATGACGCCGATCCGGTAACTGTCTTTCAGGTCAGCGATCGTTTGCTTCAGCAGAGTCGTCTTTCCGGCTCCCGGAGAGGCCATCAGGTTCACGAAGAAGGTCTTATTATCTTTCAGTTTTTCTCTTGTCTCCGCTGCCGCTTTATCGTTGTCAGCGGTGACTCTTTCTTTTGTCTCGTAGATCTCTAGCATGACTTCATTATATCATTCCGAAGACGGTCCGCCGTCTTTTCATCCTGCTGATACATATATTGATTTACAGATTTGTGTCTGCTGTATCTTCCAACTCCTCAGGGTCTTTTCAGTCTTGCGAATACTGGACTATAATTATTATGTAATGAAGCACTTCTGGACTCATAAGGATAATGCCCCGGACGGGATCGGGTATGGTCAGTTTACCCCCGGTCATTTCGTTTGGCTTTTGCTGACGGTCCTTTTTACGGCAGGGATCGTTTTTCTCTACGGCCGTCTGTCGCTTCCGGATAAGATCCTGCTCAGACGGGCGCTCGGAGCGATCCTGATCATCATCGATATCATCAAAATGTTCATCATCGGCTTCTCCGATGTGAAACTCTCCGAATACCTGCCGCTGGAGCTCTGCAGCTTCGCCGCCTACTTCATCGTGATCGACTCGATCTGGTTCGATAATTCCTTCATCAAGATCATGCTGCTGACACTGTTCCTGCCGGCGGCGATCATGGCGGTCCTATTCCCGACGACTTCTACCCTTCCGTCATTCAATTTCTATACGATCCACCAGTTTCTGTATCACGGGCTGATCATCGCCTATGTGATGGCGCTCTATGTCTCCGGAGAGATACATCTCTTATATCCTGATGTGTGGAAGGCGATCCTGAGCGTCCTGCTTCTGGCGTCTGTGATTTATCTTATAGACAGGATCTTCGATAAGAATTTCATGTTTCTGCGGGATACTTATGGGAATCCCCTACTGGAAGTCATCTGGAAATACACCAAAGGCGGATTCGCCTATACGATCGGTCTGGTCTGTTTCTGCATCTTCATGATCCACGTATTCTACTTCTTCTTTAAACTGATCGGCCTTCTCTTCCTGCGCTGAAGCACGCTGCTGAAAATGAGAAGATCCCGCTTGTACGGGATCTTTTGTTTATTCTTTCTTTCTGTTTTGGTTTTCTTTGTAAGCTCTTCTGAAATAGCCTGCAGCGATCTATTATATTCATCTTCTACAATTCTTTCCGATATTGATTTACTAAGTTAAGCATTTATCAAAACATATGCGAGCTCTAAAGAAAAAGTGACCATCGTCACTTTTTTATAAACTCTCTTGTGGCCGACCAGCTGCAGATCTGTGAGCAGGTACCGCAGTTTCCTCCGCAGGAAACTCTTCCCGCTTTGCGGTCATCGCGGATCTTCCTGAAAGCCAGAAGGACAGCCGCCGTCAGCAGAACTGTCAGAATGATATCCCAGATATTCATGCGGGTACCCCCAGCAGCATCAGGATCACGCGGACCAGAAGCGTGACCGCCCAGGCGATGCAGCACTGCCACAGTACGACTCCCCATGCCCATTTCCGGCCGAGTTCGCGGCGGACAGCGGCCACAGCCGCCACACAGGGCGTATAGAGAAGCGTAAAGACCAGCAGTGAAACTGTGGATAAGGCGGAAAGCGCTGTAGAGACGCTTTGGCCGAAGAGGATCTGCATCGTCGCGACAACGCTCTCCTTCGCCATAAAGCCGCTGACCAGCGAGGTGCAGATGCGCCAGTCTCCCAGGCCGATCGGCCGCATGATCGGAACCAGGAATCCCGAGATCGAAGCCAGAATGCTGGTGCGCGAATCGGTGATCAGATTGAAATGCAGGTCAAAGCTCTGCAGGAACCAGATCACGATCGTCGCGATCATGATCACGGAGAAAGCGCGCTGCAGGAAGTCTTTCGCCTTCTCCCAGAGCAGACGGGCAACATTGCCCGCTGTCGGCATGCGGTAATTCGGCAGTTCCATTACGAACGGCGCAGCCTCGCCATGGAAGATCGTTTCCTTGAACACATACGCGATGGAGACCGCGGTAAGGATCCCCAGCAGATAGAGGGCGATGATGATCAGCCAGCCAATGCGGGGGAAGAAAGCCGCGATAAAGAACGTGTAGATCGGGACTTTCGCGCTGCAGCTCATGAACGGCGTCAGCAGGATCGTCATCCGGCGGTCCCGTTCACTCGGGAGCGTGCGTGTAGACATGACGGCCGGGACCGTACATCCGAAACCGATCAGCATCGGTACAATACTGCGTCCGGAAAGACCGATCTTGCGCAGCAGTTTATCCATAAAGAAGGCGACGCGGGCGATATAGCCGCTGTCTTCCAGGATCGATAAAAAGAAGAACAGAACGACGATGATCGGCATGAAACTGAGAACACTGCCGACACCGGCGAAGATGCCGTCGATGATCAGACCGCGGATCACTTCGTTTACCCCGGCAGCATTCAGAGCAGTCTCCGTAAGAACGCTCAGATTCCCGATCAGGGTCTCCAGCAGTCCCTGCAGCCAGGCGCCGATCACATTAAAGGTCAGGAAGAAGACCAGCCCCATGATCGCGATAAAGGCAGGAATGGCAGTATGTTTGCCGGTCAGGAAACGGTCGATCCTTTCGCTGCGCAGTCGTTCTTTGCTCTCGACCGGTTTGGTCACCGTCTCTTCACAGACTTTTTGAATGAAGGCGAAACGCATATCGGCGATCGCCGCGCTTCTGTCCAGACCGCGTTCGTTCTCCATCTGCAGAATGATGTGTTCCATCATTTCCTTTTCGTTTCCATCGAGCTGCAGCTGCTCCGTGATCAGAGGATCTCCCTCGATGATCTTGGTCGCCGCGAAACGCGGCGGGATCCCGGCCCGTTCCGCATGGTCCTGAATGAGGTGCTTGATCGCATGCAGACAGCGGTGCACCGCCCCGCCGTGATCTTCCTCGCTGCAGAAATCCAGCCGTGCCGGCTTCTCCTGATAACGCGCAATATGGATCGCATGACTTACGAGTTCCTCGATGCCTGCGTTTTTTGCGGCTGAGATCGCCACGACCGGCGTTCCCAGCAGTTCTTCCATTTTGTTGACGTCGACGCTGCCGCCGTTGCTCACCATCTCATCCATCATGTTGAGGGCGACGACGACCGGGATATCCATCTCAAGCAGCTGGACTGTCAGATACAGATTTCTTTCGATATTGGTCGCATCGACGATATTGATGATCGCCTGCGGTTTTTCTTCCAGTACGAAATTACGGGAAACGATCTCCTCGCTGCTGTAGGGCGACATTGAATAGATGCCGGGAAGATCAGTCACCGTCACGTTGCGGTGTCTCTGGATCTTTCCGTCCTTTCTGTCGACGGTCACGCCGGGGAAATTGCCGACATGCTGATTGGAACCCGTGAGCCGGTTGAACAGCGTCGTTTTGCCGGAATTCTGATTTCCGACCAGACCGAAAAGAAGCGGTTCTTCTTTCGAATAGACTTCCACATCGCTCTTCTGATGATATTTGCCGCCTTCCCCGAGACCGGGGTGGCTTGTTTTTGATTTTTTACTGCGGATCTTCTCCCGGTGTGTAGACTCCGGAAGAGGTTCCACTTCGATCCTGGCAGCGTCTTCCAGGCGCAGCGTCAATTCGTACCCGTGGATCATCAGCTCGATCGGATCTCCCAGAGGAGCATATTTGATCACCGTGATCTCGGCGCCGGGTATCACGCCCATATCCAAAAAATGCTGGCGTAAAGCACCCTCTCCGCCGACTTTCGTGATACGGGCGGTCTCCTGGATCTTCATGTCCTTGATTGTCATTAGCGGTCTCCTCGGATCTGTTCCGTCTCCGCGGAGCAGATCTGCATTTCTCTTTTTGACACCACGTTCTCCATTCGTGATATCAATACAAGTATATGCCACTGCGGCCCGAAAAAAGAAGGATTCCGTGAGATTTGCAGTCGGGTTTTCCGGAAAACCGATCGATCCGCTGTCTTTCCGGCATTTTTCCGGTGTGTTCCCGAGATCGGGATCGTAAAAGATCATATAGAAAAAGAACCGTTCAGTCCGCTTCCCGGCAATGGTCCTGCCGGCGGATTTCCTAAACGGTTCTTTTCGGTTTTAAATGAATGATGCAGGAAACAGAGCGGTCAGAGCCACTTCTTCCGGTGGAAGTAGTACAGTCCGCCGACGACGATCAGAAGGCTTCCCAGGATCACTGCCGGATATCCGTAAGGCGACTGCAGTTCCGGCATATACACGAAGTTCATGCCATACCAGCCGACGATCAGTGTCAGCGGCATGAAGATCGCCGTGATCACAGTCAGAGCCGTCATGATCCGGTTCTGTTTCTGGTCAGTCATCGCCACAAAAAGATCGTTCAGCTGATTGTTGTAATCTTTCAGTGATGAAGCAAGCTCATACAGACGCGTAACGCGGTCTCCGACCATTCCGAAATACCGCAGATTCTTTCCCTTGAAGAAGCCGTTGGCGTTTTCCTCCAGCTGCTGGGAAACGTCCAGAAGCTGACGGTAATGGATCCGCATCTCCCGCAGATCGCTTCGGATCCGGCTCAGCCGTTTTAAGCGGTCATTATTGTGCTCGTTCAGGATATCCTTCTCGATCTCGCCGAGCTGACGCTCGTATTTCTCGAGAACATCCGTATCCTTCCGGATGATCTGATCCGCAAAGTCGTACATAAATCTCTCAAGACAGGGATGATTCCACTGCGTATCCTCTTTGATCTTCGCGAGATAGGTATTGACGAGGCTGGTATCGTCGATAAAGACGATCCCGCTCGGATCAACGACAAACGCGAAGTTCTTCTTCGCGGAAGACGGTTTTTCGCGGTCGGGGACCGAAAAAGTTCCCGACATACATTCAAAATGGGATTCCGCCCTGGAATTCTTTATATTCTCCGGTACCCGGTTCCTGTTTACTTCGGGCATGATGATGTCTGTCGTCTCTTCCCACTCTTTTCTTGTCAATACGATAACACGCGGCAGTTCGCTGTTCAGGCATTCCTCTTCTGAACTGTCACGCAGAACACTGTCAATCAGATAGAATTTCATTTTGTCATTCCTCCTCCGATCCGGTAGACCGATCTGCCGCTGACGATCGTTTCTCTGACGGTCGCTCTGACCGCCCAGCCGTCAAACGGCGTGTTCTTTCCTTTGGAGAAAAAGTCTTTGGCTTTTATCCTTCTTTCGCTGCCCAGTTCGACCAGAACCAGATCCGGATCATAACCGGCTTCGATCTTTCCCTTTTTGCCTAAACCGAAACGCTTTGCGGGCAGATACGACATCCAGTCGACCAGCTGTTCCAGGCTCCAGCGCTGCTGATGCAGCACAAATTCGGTATACAGCAAGGCGAAGCTCGTCTCAAGGGACACGATCCCGAAAGCGGCCTGCGCCATCGGCTTATCCTTGTCGGCTTCCGTATGCGGAGCGTGATCGCTGGCGATGAAATCGAGCGTGCCGTCTTCCAGCGCTTCGATCAGGGACATTCTGTCTTCGTGTGTGCGCAGCGGCGGATTCATTTTCCAGTTCGTGCCGCGCACATCGGTGTTCTCCAGCAGCAGGTGATGGACGGTGACTTCGCCGGATACATCTGCTCCCTGTGCCTTGGCTCTGCGCAGAGCCTCGACGCTTTCCTTCGCGGAAATATGGCAGGCATGGTAGCGCAGTCCGGTCTGTTTCACAAGTTCAAGATCGCGGATGAGCTGTGCGCTCTCGCACGCTGACGGGATTCCCAGCCAGCCCATGCGCTCCGCAAAAGCATCTTCATGTACGGACGCTCCGGGCCTGCGGTAATTCATATCTTCGGTATGGCAGGCGAAAAGGACGTCATTTTCCTTCGCCTTCCGCATCGCCTCCAGCATGACTTTCTCATCTGCCACGCCGACTCCGTCATCCGAAAACCAGCGAATGCCGAGTTTTTTCAGTCCTTCGTAATCCGAAGCCGTCTGACCGGCTTCGCGGCAGGTGATCGTTCCGTAAGGAAGGACGTTCACGACCGCCTTTTCCCTGATGCGTTTCAGATATTCGGAAACGGTTTCGACATTGTCCGGAAAGGGATCGATATTGGGCATCGCCATGATCGTCGTAAAACCGCCCGCGGCGGCTGCCTTCGATCCGGTGGCGATCGTTTCCTTCTGCTCATGACCCGGCTCGCGCAGATGGGTATGGACGTCGATCAGGCCTGGCAAAAGCGTCAGGCCCGTGCCGTCGATCTCCTCTGCGTCTGCCGTGACCTTATCGGAGACTTCCAGGATCGAAGTCCCGTCGAAAAGCACTTCCTTTTTCTGCAGACGTCCCGCAAACAGGACATCGGCATTGCGGATCACTCTTTTCATTCAAAACTCTCGAAGCCGAAAGCCCTTTTGATGACGGCTTTTCTGACAAGTACGCCGTTGCTCATCTGCGGGAAGATACGGCTCTTTTCCGCTTCGACAAGATCGCTGTCGATCTCGACGCCGCGGTTTACCGGAGCCGGATGCATCACGATCGCGCCCTCTTTCAGCTTCGCGTAACGCGCCTTGGAGAGGCCGTATTTTTCAAGATAGGATTCGTCATCGCCCATTTCCTTGAGAGCGGCGCCTCTTTCGCGCTGGATGCGGAGCATCATGACGACGTCGACTTCGGAGATGACTTCATCCAGATCGGCGACCGGGAAGCCTTCTCTCTGCCATTCCTTCGGTCCGGCGAAACGGACGGTGGATCCGAGTTTTTCCAGAGCTTCCTTATTGCTGGCGGCTACACGGCTATGCAGGATATCGCCGCAGATCACGACGTTCAGGCCTTTCAGGGTCCCGAATTCCTTGTACATGGTCAGCAGGTCGAGCAGACACTGGGTCGGATGGTCTCCGGCGCCGTCTCCGCCGTTCAGGATCGGGATATTGACGTTTTCAAGTTCCTTATAGTAGGCATCCTGCGGATGGCGGATGACGACTGCGTCATAACCGACAGCTTCCAGCGTCTTGACGGTATCGTAAAGCGTCTCGCCCTTGCTGACCGAGCTCTGCGATACGGCTACATCAGCGACTTTGCAGCCCAGCTGCAGCTCGGCGCTTTCAAAAGAATAATGCGTACGGGTCGAATTCTCATAAAAAAGATTGGCGACCAGTGCCTTGCGGCACGGCAACTGCCAATCCTGATATTTACCGTCGAATAATAAAGCGTCATTGAGGATCGCCATGATCTCCTCAGCGCTAAGATCGCGCATGGACAAAAGGGAATTCTTATTCATTTGATCTCCTCCAAGATAAGGTCTCAGCTCTTATCTGAGTAGATTATACAGAAAACAAAGTGTAATGGAAATAGAATGCATCTCTGTTTTTGGAGAAAAGAAAAAGAGCCAGAAGCTCTTTATCAAAAACGCTTTGCCGAAAGGGCTCCCTACTTCCGGTATTCCGAACAGTTCAGCATATCTTCGTAGAATTCATAGGGAACGAACAGGTCTCCCCTTCCTTCTCCCAGCTCGATCCACGGCTTGTTTTTACCGTGATAATCGGATCCGCCGCTCTGTTTGAGTCCGAATCTCTCCGCCAGCGAGACGGCGGTCTTCGTCATCTTCTCATCAAATTCGGTATAGTGCGTTTCCATCGCGTCCAGTCCGGCCGCTTTCATTTCCGGAAGGAAAACTTCCAGCTCCTCAGGGGTGAGGTTCAGCAGCGGATGGGCCACGATCGCGGTGGCGCCGTAGGTCTTGATGAATCGGACTGTCGTAGCCGACTGGATGCGGCTTGCGGGAAAATAGAAACCGTTTCCCTCCTTCAGGATCGTATCGAACGCTTCGGAAGTACTGCTGACGTAATTCTTTTCCAACAGCACTTTGGCGACGTGAGCGCGGTTGTAGTTGCCGTTCGTCATTGCCGCGACTTCTTCGACCGAGATATCATAGCCGGCTTTTTGGAGATTTTCGATCAGCCGGTTGTTGCTGTTGAGTTTGGCGATCTTAGCGAGTTCGAGGAAGTCCTCGATCTCCTGCCAGTATTCCTCTTTGAAAAAGAGACCGACGATATGGACTTCTTTTTTATTCCATTCCGTCGTGAATTCACATCCCGGGACCGTAATGACCGGACTGTTCTTTCCTGCCTCCATAAAATCCTTCAGACCCATCGAAGTGTTATGGTCTGTCAGAGCAAGTGCGGAGATGCCCTTCTCTTCCGCGAGCCTGACAAGCCCGGCAGGCGTCAAAGTGCCGTCAGAAAAAACGGAATGGCTGTGCAGATCGCATTTCTTGTTCATATGTCTATATTTTACAACGATTCGGTCTTCGCAGCCGAATCATTCTCTCTGTGCGTAACGGAAAGAATATGCCGGATCAGGCGTCGATCGTCGAGATGCGGAGAGTGATCTCCTCGAGGACGTCCAGCAGCGCAGCGACAGTGTCCAGCGACGTGAAGATCGTGGTATTGTTCTCGGTCGCGCATCTGCGGATCTCGGCGCCGTCATTATAGGCAGTCATCGAACTCATGTTCCGGGTGTTGATGACATAGGCGATGTGCCCCTGGCGGATCGCGGTCTTGATGTCTTCCGGATCTTTGGAGATCTTCTGCCGGACATGTGTCCGGATCCCATGCTCCTTCAGATATCTGGCAGTTCCCGGAGTCGCTTCGATGTTGAAGCCGAGATCATAGAAACGGCGGATCAGCGGCAGCGCCTCTTCCTTGTCCGCGTTGGCGATCGTCGCAAAAACGGTGCCGTAGTTCTTCAGTTTCATGCCGGAAGCCTGCAGGGCTTTATAAAGAGCGCGGTTGAGACGGTCGTCATAACCGATGGCTTCACCGGTCGATTTCATCTCCGGAGACAGATACGCGTCGATGCCCTTGATCTTATTAAAGGAGAAGACCGGGACTTTGACATAGTAGCGTTTCTTCTCGTCCGGATAGATGCCGAAGATCCCCTGTTCTTTCAGGCTCTTGCCCAGGATGACCTCTGTGGCAATGTCTGCCAGTGAGTAACCGGTTGCTTTCGAAAGGAAGGGAACCGTTCTGGAGGAACGGGGATTGACCTCAATGACATAGACGTTATCCTCTCTGTCAACGATGAACTGAATGTTGAAGATGCCAACAATCCCGATCCCGAGTCCGAGTTTCTTCGCATACTGCAGGATCACGCCCTTGACCTTGTCGGAGATCGAATATGTCGGATAGACACTGATCGAGTCGCCGGAATGGATGCCTGTTCTCTCAACCAGTTCCATGATGCCCGGGACAAAGACATCGACACCGTCGCAGATCGCATCGATCTCAACTTCCTTGCCGACGATGTATTTATCGACGAGGACCGGTTTGTCTACGTCGATCTCAACGGCGGTTCTCAGATACTGTTTCAGCTGATCGTTGTTGCTGACGATCTGCATCGCTCTGCCGCCCAATACGAAGCTGGGACGGACCAGGACCGGATAGCCGACCTCCTCGGCAGCGGCAATGCCGTCTTCGATCGTCGTGACGGCTTTCCCCGGAGGATGAAGGATATCAAGTTCCATGAGTACTTTTTCAAAACTGTCGCGGTTTTCCGCCCGGTCGATCGCTTCCACATCCGTACCGATGATCTTAACACCGCGCTTGTCGAGCGCGTCCGCCAGATTGATGGCAGTCTGACCGCCCAGGGTGGCAATGACGCCGTCAGCGTTCTCCAGTCTCTGGATGTTGAGAATGTCTTCCGGAGTCAGCGGCTCAAAATAGAGCTTGTCCGAGCAGGTGTAATCTGTCGAGACAGTCTCAGGATTATTGTTGATGATAATGGCTTCGTAGCCGGCTTTCTGGATCGTCTGAACGGCATGGACGGTCGAATAGTCGAATTCTACGCCCTGACCGATGCGGATCGGTCCGGCACCGAGAACAATGATCTTCTTTCTGTCCGATACTCTGGATTCGTTCTCCCCTGTATAGGAAGAGTAAAGATAGGCGATGTATTTGCCGGTATGAAGAGTATCGACCATTTTGTAGACCGGGAAAAGCTTGTTTTCCGAGCGGAAATCGAAAACATCCGTCTCCTTGCAGTTCCACAGGGAAGCAATAAAGGGATCGGAGAAACCCATCTTTTTGGCAGCGCGCAGCACTTCGAGATCAAAGGGATGCTGCGCCAGTTCCTTTTCCTTATCTGTGATCTTTTTCAGGCTCTCCAGGAAAAGCTTCGTGATCATCGTGACCTCGTGGAGCTTGTCGAGGTCTTCCCCTCTCCGGATCAGCTCGGTGACCGCGAAGATCGTATCTGATTTGAATTCGTTAATATATGCGTAGATCTCTTCGGTGCTCATTTCCGTAAACTTCGGAAGCAGGAGATGATTGCAGCCGATCTCCAGCGAACGGACCGATTTCAGCATGCATTCCTCCAGATTGGAACCGATCCCCATGACCTCGCCCGTCGCTTTCATCTGCGTGCCCAGAACATTGGGCACAGTCGTGAATTTATCGAATGGGAAACGCGGGAACTTGCCGACGATATAGTCGAGCGAAGGCTCGATCGCCGCTGTGCCGCCCGCCACTTCGATCTCGTCAAGGTTCATACCCATCGCCACTTTGGCGGTGACGCGGGCGATCGGATAACCGCTGGCTTTTGAGGCCAGGGCGCTGGAACGGGAGACGCGGGGATTTACCTCGATCAGATAATACTCGCTGCTGTTGGGATTTAAGGCAAACTGGACATTGCAGCCGCCCTCGATCTTCAGTTCGCGAATGATCTTGATGGCGCTGTTGTTGAGCATTTTCAGATCGTGTTCATTAAGGGAAAGGATCGGCGCAACAACGACGGAGTCACCGGTATGAACGCCGACAGGATCGATGTTCTCCATACCGCAGATCGTGATCGCGCGGTCCGAGGCATCTCTCATGACCTCAAACTCGATCTCCTTATAGCCTTTGACACTCTTCTCGATCAGGACCTGATGGACAGGCGAAAGCTCAAAAGCATTGACCGCCAGCTCTTTCAGCTGGGTTTCGTCGTACGCAAAGCCACCGCCGGTGCCGCCCAGCGTGAAAGCCGGACGGAGGACGACCGGATAACCGATATGTTTAGCCGCTTCGACGGCTTCTTCCACACTGTAGGTGATCTCGGAAGGGATCGTGGGTTCGCCGATCGACTCGCACATTTCTTTGAAAAGCTGTCTGTCTTCCGCTCTTTCGATGCTTTCTCTTGAGGTGCCGAGCAGTTTGACGCCGCATTCCTGTAAAACGCCTTTCTTATCCAGCTGGATCGCCAGGTTCAGACCCGTCTGTCCGCCGATGCCGGGCACGATCGCATCCGGGCGCTCATAGCGCAGGATCTTCGCCACATACTCCAGAGTCAGCGGTTCCATATAGACCTTATCCGCCAGCGCTGTATCCGTCATGATAGTCGCCGGATTGCAGTTGCAGAGGATCACTTCATAGCCTTCCTCTTTCAGCGCCAGGATCGCCTGTGTGCCGGCATAGTCGAATTCTGCCGCCTGTCCGATCACGATCGGGCCGGAGCCGATGATCAATGCTTTCTGAATGTCTGTTCTTTTCGCCATATTTCCCTCCTGAAACTGCGCTTCCGCCGGTTGGCGGGTGTTGCGGATATGAAAAAACCGGCTGACAGGGTCACGACCTGTACAACCGGGAAATAAAGAAGACGGTGTCACTTTCGTGACTGCAACGATCACTGTATCTGGACTCTGCAGTTCTTATCCTCATATGCTTCTCCTGATAAAAAAGTCCTGTCGACCGACAAGACCCGTTTTCGTTATTCCACTTCCAACCCTCTTGCCGATCTCTCTGTATCGTTTAAAGATTTGTTGCCTTGCATAATTTACCATGCAGGGTACTGTCTGTCAATTCCCTGCATCCGAAATATGACAAAGCGTCTGCCTTTGTATCGATATTACGCCGCGCATTGAATACAGGGCACAGTTCAAAGGCTCAGCTCGCCGCAGAGATCTGTTTCCATCAGTTCCTTGATCCTTGAAACATCCGGGCAGACACTGAACAGATAGTAAAGCTTGGTGACAGCTGCTTCGGAAGTCATGTCTCTTCCGGACAGCGCACCGGCTTTTTTCAGCGCGCTTCCTGCTTCATAGGCATTCATATCGACACTTGCCTGCGGACACTGGGAGCAGACGACGAATACGACGTCGTTTTTCTCCGCTTTTTCCAGCATCGGGATCAGGAAGCCGTTATCATCCGGGATGTTTCCCGACCCGAACGTCTCAACGACTACGCCTTTCAGTTTTTCTGTCAGCATCGATTCAAACAGGTCGAAGCGGAAACCCGGAAAGATCTTGACCACGCCGATCGGCACATCGTTGAACGGACGGAAGACGAACGCTTCGCCGGTATCCTTCAGGAAGGCAGCTTCGTTATACTGGATGGAGATCCCCGCAGTCGCCAGCTCCGGATAATTCGGGCTCTTGAATGCCCGCATGCCCAGTGCCGAATACTTCGTGGTCCTGTTCCCCCTGAGCAGCATTCCGCCGAAATAGATGCAGACTTCCTTCACTCTGGCTTCTCCGGCGATCAGCATGGAGGCGATCAGGTTCTCCCGGCCGTCGCTTCTGACTTCGCATACCGGGATCTGGGACCCGGTCAGGATCACCGGCTTGCGCAGTCCTTTCAGCATGAATGACAGAGCAGAAGCGGTATAGGCCATCGTATCGGTTCCGTGCAGGATCACGAATCCATCGTATTTTTCGTTATTCTCGGCAATGATCCGGGCGACATTGTTCCACTCGCGCACACCCATTCTGGAGGAATCGAGCAGCGGGAGCACTTCGACAAAATCCCAGTCCGGCATCGTTTCAGCTTTCAGGTCTTCCATATGAAAGATCAGATTCCTGAAGTACTCGCCATCCGGCTTATAGCCGTCTGCCGTCTTGGTCATACCGATGGTTCCGCCTGTATGGATGATAAGGATCTTTGACATAAACGATCTACCTCTCTGCACTTCCATTATATGATAGTTGTTCATAAACAAAAGACGGAACGATCCGTTCCGTCACGATTGATCCTTTTATCGGTAGTATCCTGAAGAACTTATCCTCAATTCCATTCACCGCTCGCAACGATGAAACAGTTCCCGCCGACCTCGATCGTCCATTTCCCGCCGATCAGAGAAGTGTGTATGCGAAGAACAGACGGTCTTCCCATATCTTCTCCCTGATGAACGGTGTATTTGACATCGTTTGTTCCGAAATAATTGTGACGGATCATATACCCTGCCAGATCGCCGTTGGCGCTTCCTGTAGCCGGGTCTTCAAGGAAGTCCTCCATCAGACAGCGGGCTGCCAGCGTATTATTTCCCATATCCACAAAGAACAGATGGTTGCCGTAATTCTTCGGATGCCTCTTGATATAGGCAGTGAACTTCTCTCTGTTTGCGACCAGTCTGGACAGAGTTTCACGATTCTTCAGGGGAATGATCACGGCTTCAAGACCGGTGCTTACCCACTGGACCGGGTAATCGTCGCGGATCTCATCGGGATCGATCCCATAGACCTCGGCGATCTCTTCCTTTTTGATGATCTCACCAAACTCCGGAGGATTCTGACTCATCATCATTCCTTCAGGCACGACTGCGACCGGGATCTGACCGACTTTCAGATTTAGCCTGACCGTTTCGCTGCTGCCGTTTTCATAGCAATGACGAATGACATGCGCGGTCCCGAGAGTCGGATGACCGGCGAACGGCAGTTCCGCATAAGGCGTCCAGATGCGAACATCGTAACCGCCGTCCTCTTTTTTGTCGGACATGATAAAAGTTGTTTCCGAGAAATTGATCTCTCTGGCGATCTTGTGCTGTTCTTCCGCCGAAACAGGACGGTCGGCTTTCAGGACCAGCAGTTCATTTCCCTGATACTTTTCTTCTGCGAAACAATCCACGATGTAAAATTTCATATGCTTGCCCTCTTTGCGGACGGTATTTCCGTGCCGCTATACTGATTCCTATTCTAACATGTCCGCACGCTTTTCGCTTTTTGCGACAGTGACCAGCAGAATCAAAAAAAGATCCTTTTATGATGCATCATGTGTCTGCCTGCCGCGCATTCAAGTTACAATGAATATAAAGATCGATAGGAGAGTATTGATATGAAGGCATTTGCAAAACCCGGTCGTGAGAACACACAGGAAGCAGCTGAACTCGCTGTCAGGGAAGCGAAACAGAGAGGGCTGGATCTGCTGATGGCATCCACCAGAGGATTAAGCATTCCGGTAGTTCTGGAAGAATCAAAAAAACAGGATTATCACGGAAGGATCATAGCAGTAACGCACGCTTACGGTTTCGGCGAGAAGAACACCATTGAGATCGAAGATGCGTTCAGAAAGGAAATGGCGGAAAAAGGGGTCATCTTCGTTACCGGAACGCACGCTCTGTCCGCCGCGGAAAGAGGTATGTCAAAAGTCTTTAAGGGCGTTTACCCGCTTGAGATCGTGGCATATACTCTGCGCATGTTCGGACAGGGAACCAAAGTCTGTGTGGAAATGGCGTTGATGGCGGCTGATCAGGGCGTTGTCAGAGAGGGAGAACCGGTCATGTGTCTTGCAGGCACCGCAGGCGGAGAGGACACCGTCGCGATCATAACGCCCGCTGTCTCAAACAGGCTGTTTGAACTGAAGGTCAACGAAGTTCTGGCCAAACCGTCGCTATACTGATCGGAAAAAGAACCCTATCAAAATCAAAAAAGGCTGATGCATGTGAACTGCCCCACAAAAGTGGGACAGTTATAAAAAAGCCTGGGCCAGACTATTAAGGTAGGCACACCTGTATTCCATAGGAGTCATACCTTTTAGTGTTCTCTGTTGTCTGGCATTGTTGTAGAAATCAATATATTCACCAACCATATTAATTAGTTGATCGTTAGTTTCAGGAACATCACCTAATTCCAGACATTCAGATTTAAGATGACCGAAGAAATTCTCACAACAGGCATTATCGTAACAGTTAGCTTTAAGGTCCTTATTATTCTTTTGTTAATTACATTATTTGTTATATCAGTTTAATTCCAGTGGTGTCATCGATGAATTCTGCAAGAAATTCAATATGAAGAAGTAATACATTGATACAACCGTCAATACGTATAACAACTTCGAAAAACTAATTGATGAAAAGAATGAGCGGTTTATCCAAAAAGAAATGGTCAAGGAAAAGGATTATCTGGATAATATATTGAAATCAGTGGATCCTGTTATTGACCTTGATGAAGACTATACTTTAGTAATAGCTGGAGTAGGTGCCGGTAAAACAACTACTGTTGCAGCTAAAGTGAAATATCTGGTTGACAAGAAGGATATTGATCCTAAGAAGATATTGGTTATTTCATTTACTAACAAGGCCGTTGCCTTTGTCTCCTTAGTAATCATTTACAGACACCGCATGAACATCGTCAGAATCGCCAAGGGTACTGAATTCTCCCTTTACGATACTTTCGGAAAGAAAAAGAAAGAAGAAAACGAAGCATAACCACAAGACAAAAGCTCCTCACAGTGAGCTTTTCTGATACCAGCAAATTAATCAATAAGCCCGTCCGAAATTTGATTTCCGAACGGGCTTTCTTTTTTTAGTGATTAAATTATTCTTTTTTGAATCTTACCAGGCCGTCAGTTCCAGATACAGATCCTTGTACTGCTTCGCTGAGTTATCCCAGGAAACATTCTTGGCCATATCGCGCTGAACCATTTCATCCCAGTAATAGCGGTTTTCAAAGTACAGTGTCTTGGCGCGGTTGATTGCATCGTATAACAGTCCTGACTCATATCTGTCAAACGTGAATCCATTGCCCCAGTCAGCATACATGTTGTAAGGTTCCACGGTGTCCTTAAGACCGCCGGTCTCTCTGACGATCGGAACCGTTCCGTAATGCATGGCGATCAGCTGGGTCAGGCCGCACGGTTCAAACCGTGAAGGTACTAACAGCACATCACATCCGGCATAGATGCGGTGGCTTCTCGCTTCATCATACTGGATACAGCCCGCAAACTGTCCCTTGTAATGATTCTCATAGTAGCGGAAGGAATTTTCATATTCGGCATCCCCTGTGCCCAGAACGACGACCTGTGTATGTGGATCCATGATCTGCGGAATACAGGTATTCACCAGATCCAGACCTTTCTGGTTTGTCAGTCGGGAAATCAATCCGATGACAAACTTATCTCCGTTTTCTTCCAGGCCGAGTTCCTTCTGCAGGGCAATCTTATTTTCTCTCTTTTTGGCGATTGCATCCTCGATGCTGTAGTTCGCAACGATGTCGCTGTCTTTTGACGGATCCCAGATATCATAGTCGATACCGTTGACGATGCCGCGCAGTTTTCCTGAGTGATAGCGCAGATGAGCTTCCAGTCCTTCACCATACTCGGAGGTCTGGATCTCTCCGGCATAGGTATTGGAGACTGTTGTGATCATGTTGGAATAGGTTAATCCACCCTTGAGCATATTGGCATCAAGCCAGTTCTGAGTCAAGGCATCCTTGTTGAAAACATAATCCGGCAGATTCGTCCAATACTTGATGGTCTTGATATTGTAAATACCCTGGAAGCGCAGGTTATGAATGGTGATCATGGTTTTTGCGTTACCGATGGAAGTATTCTGGAAGAACGTCCGCAGATATACCGGTACCAGAGCCGCCTGCCAGTCATGGCAGTGGATGATATTCGGTTGCCAGTTCATGTAGTTGAGCGCAGCCAGAGCTGCCTTGCTGAAATAGCAGTACTTCGGGATATCATCGATCAGATTGGTATATGGCTTATCTCCGCCAAAGAATTCTTCGTTATCGATGAAGTCATAGACAACTCCATCCCAGACATATTCCATGATGCCGACATAGTACTGTTTGCCGTCACTTGTCAGATCCATATAGAAGCTTCCCCGGTAAACCATTTTATCCTGATACTGCTGCGGGATGCATTTGTATCTTGGAAGGATGACCTTTACATCACAGTTTCTTCTGGTAAGCGCCTTGGGAAGAGCGTACATGACGTCTCCAAGTCCGCCGGTCTTTACAAACGGATAACATTCCGATCCGATAAAGGCAATGCTTCGTCGCGGTGATTCAGGTTCCTGGGTCATCACCTGCTGATTGGCAGCAGCGATGATCTCATCAGCCGCAGCTTCCACAGCTTCCTTCTTAACAGTCTTTTTATCCGTAACATTTTTTGTTGTTTTAGTCATTTTTTTCACGGCAGTCTTCTTTTCGGCCGTTTTCTTTTCTGCTGTCTTCTTTTCCGCAGTTTTCTTCACTGCAGTTTTCTTTTCCGCTGTTTTCTTTTCAGCAGTTTCTTCAGTTGCTTTTTTAGCAGCCATTTTAACTCCTCCTTCAGATTGCGTCGTCTGTGAATAATTTAATTATCACAGCAACTACAATAATAATCTTTATAACCGCTTAATTCAAGTCTTATAGCTTTCCAGAACATTATCAATACTGAAAAATGTGCTGCCGTTACGGAAGGCATCCTTCTTAGGGATTCCTTTCTGAACTCCATCTTTTTTTCCAAAATGCCTGCCATCTACTTTCAAAAGCTCCGGGTCTTGTTTGTATAATTTGATCCACTGTCTCAATTGTTCATGTGATCTTAGGCCTAATTGTCGTGATGCGTATGCCATGCTTCCCAACTCTCCATTCAGATACTTTTCCACTGCCTTTTTCTTGAATTCTGGTGAATATTTATTGTTTGGTTTTCCTGCCATACTGAAACCTTCCTATACTTCTATTGTACAGGAGGGTTTGCCTTTTATATTTACTGTCCATTTTCTCTGGAGCAGTTCAGATCTAAGGCTTTTTCTTTACGATTAAAGGACTGTTACATCCTTATCAAAGTTAATGCTGTGCTGAGGCTTTTCGGTATCAGGATAGCCGATCGCAATGGCAACAAAGAATTTATATCCTTCAGGAATGGCCAGCTTTGCGGCGTATTCCTTTTTCTTTTCACCGTTAAGGGTTCTTTCCATGCAGCCCAGAATGACGCTGCCCAGACCTAAGGCCTTAGCTGCCAGATGAATGTTCTCTACGGCAATGCCGGCATCGACCGGGCTCCATCTGAAGCTTTCATCAGCTGACAGATAGAATGTCAGCGGAGCATTATAGAAGAAACTGACAGTTGCTTCAGGATTAAGATCATTCTGGATCTCACACTGTACCGGATTGTCCTTTCCTACAACGGTGATGTGGATCTCCTGCTTGTTGGTGGCTGTCGGAGCCTTTAAGCCGGCTTCAACCAGTGTACGGCATACTTCAGGAGAGATGGCCTGATCAGTATACTTGCGAATTGAGCTGCGGGTATTGATTACTTCCAAACAATCTTTCATATTTTTCTCCTTTATTAACTGTTTTTATTATAACAGTGTTGTTTCCTTTATTCTGTTTTCATGCCCGTTCGGTATAGGCAATCTCATCCAGTATCCTGTTGTACATGTTTTCCATTACGGCGGTAACTTCCTTTACCTTTTCCCTGTCGTCACCTTCCAGAGTGAATGATGACTGCAGTTCATATTCATATTTGCCCTTCTGAATGATGCCCACCATTATTATTCTGGTAACTTCTCCCTCTTCAGAGGTTTCTGTTTCCGTATGAACCTTACAGGAATTCCTCTCTTCATAAGAATTAAGCTTGCGGCGTCCTTCATGCCGGTAAAAGGAGAAGCGTCCGCGGCAGTCTCTGACCAGCACAAAACCGTCAAGCTGATAACCTTCTATGTCGCTGTTTTCACTGGCTGAAAAGAGTCTGATCTTATAGTTATCAACATTGACACCGTGCTGTCTTAATTCGGGAAACAGAATGCCTCTTAACTGCTGTGATACTTCCCGCTGCAGCCGTGAATAGTTACCGGCCAATTTGATGTGATCGGGATAACGGCGGTCAGAAAGAACTGACAGCAGCAGTAAGATGGCAATGATAAACAGAAACAGTTTCCTTAGCATATACTTATTATAATATTTATTTCATTCCATAACAAAACCACCCTTGCGGGTGGTTAACATGTTATTTCTGAGTTCCCTTATACAGCACGCACAGCATGGTCAGATCATCAAACTGTTCGGCATCCAGCACGAAGTCATCAACGCCCTGTCTTACTCTCTTAAGTACGCTTTCAGGTTCCGTATCAAGATCACTGTTCAAAGCTGCCAGCATGCGCTTATAACCGAAGAGTTCCTCATTGGCATCGGTAGCTTCCGGTACACCGTCAGTATAGACAAACAGACAGCTGCCCGGTTTCATGTCGAGCTCATATTCATGATATTTCATGCCATCCATGGCTCCTAAGACCAAGCCATGTCTGTCCTTGAGCATCTCAAACTCACCGTTTGGATACTTGATGACCGGATATTCATGGCCGCCGTTAGCCGCTATCAGTTTGCCGGTAGACAGTTCCAGGATGCCGACCCAGGCTGTTACAAACATCTCTTCCTGGTTATTGGAACAGATCGCTTCGTTGGTCTTGGTCAGGATCTCAGCCGGAGACTTATCCAGCATGGCACAGCTCTGAATGATGATCTTGGAAATCATCATGAATAAGGCACCCGGTACACCCTTACCGGAAACATCCGCAATGACCAGTCCCAGATGATCATCATCGATCAGGAAGAAGTCATAGAAGTCACCGCCGACTTCCTTGGCCGGATCCATGATACCGTAAAGCTCAATTTCCCTGCGGTCAGGGAACGGCGGGAAAATATGCGGCATCATGGCTGCCTGTATCCTGTTAGCCAGTGTCAGCTCCGTTCTGATGCGTTCTCTGTCGGCAGTTACCTGTGTCAGGTTTTCAATGTAATGTCCCAGATCCTCTTCCATGCGCTTCATGCTGAGGCTGAGGTTCTCTATTTCATCACCGGTCTGAATGTTCAGCTTGTCAAAGTGTTTTTCATCACGGCTGCTGTCATTGGCATCGTCAATGTAATCCAGAGCGGCATCAGACAGCCGATTGATAGGATCAACGATCATGGTATTGATATTCTTCACTGACAGTTTTATGATGACTGCCGTTACGGCCGCCAACAAAATGATGTACATGATCAGGAAGATGGTCTCTATTCTGACAGCCCTGTTCATGTCCGTATCAAAGAAGACAAAGACAGGATACTCGTCAATAAATCCTACAATGGTACCCGCCATACAGCGGTAGCCATAAGGTTCCATCTTGAAGATGGTCGAACTCATCGGACCGGTTTCGAACAGTTCATCCAGGAAGAACTGCTCGCCGTTCATAATGTCATTAATGACTCTTTTTTCCATGACGTCCATACTGCCTGGCGGGCAGAAAGTTTCATTAGGATCGGAGTCCGTAACAAATATGCGGCGGTTATTGGCCAAATCAAAGATGGCTGTAAAGGCTGCCTTGCCGTTATTGCTTTCCTGAATTGACAACAGTTCCCGGCATATTTCATCAAAGCCTTCCCCGCGGACACCTGCAAACCTGTTAAGCAGATCTGCGTGCTTATCCTGCAGCTGAAGCTGCTCTTCAGCACTCATCCCTTTATATACCTTTACTACTTCTTCAGCTTCCCTCAGGATCTCTTCCTTATCAAGAACCTTTACTGCCGTTCTGGACATCTGCCATGTTCTGGTACGGTAGTCTCTTCTTACAGCTGAGGCAAACAGATAGAAACCAAAAGTAATGGCCGCAAAGCTGATGATGAGCGAATATATGATAATTGAACGGTACGTCTTGCCCTTAAGGCTGTTACGCTTACGTTCAGCTTTATTCATTTCAGTAATGGATTTCAAAGCCATAATAAAACCTTCCTTATACTAATTATAACTGTTAACCCTTATTTTACTAATAAAAAATAAAATCATTCGGCAGAATGACATATAATATTCTTATGAAAAAGTACTATGAAGCCTATGATTCCCGTTATAAGACGATTCATGACAAGGGTTATTCCTGGTCCAGCGATACCCCTACCCCTATCGTCCGAGAAACTATTGAAAAATATTCCATAACAAAAGATTCATCCATTCTGGAGATCGGCTGCGGTGAAGGCCGCGACGCTTTTCCCCTGTTAAAAAAAGGATATAAGTTACTGGCAACGGATATTTCTCCGGAAGTCATCAGATACTGCCACACCCTCAGCAGTGAACATGCTCAAAACTTTGAAGTACTGGACTGTCTGAATGATGAGCATCCTTATTCCCATGATTTCATCTATGCCATTGCGGTAATACACATGCTGGTAGAAGACCGTGACAGACACCGTTTCTATCAGTTCATTAACCACCATCTCAACAACGACGGCATCGCTCTGATCTGTTCAATGGGTGACGGTATTACCGAAATACATACTGATGTCTCTGCAGCTTTTGATATCGTGGAAAGAGAACATGAAACAGGAACTGTCAAGGTTACATCAACCTCCATGCGAATGGTATCATTCGAAACATTTGAAAGGGAAATAACAGACAATCAGATGCAGATCCTGGAAAAAGGGATCACTTCTTCCCTGCCGGATTTCAACAGCCTGATGTTTGCGGTCGTAAAGAAGAATGATTAAGGGACAGCCAATAGCTGTCCCTGTTTTTATTATTCAACTGTTACGTGCCGGAAGTTATCGTAGAAGGAATTCTCGTATATGTCCAGGACCCTGGAAATCAGTCTGCCCTGTTCCAATACCCGCCACGGTGCCGTTGCATCGGCATCAATCAGCTGCCAGCCATAGGTTTTGTAAAGCCTGAAACTGCGGCTGTTCAGTTCCGGAAGATCAAAAGCCTTTCTGACCGCCTCTATTCCCTCACTGCAGTCTGTCTTAAGTCTTTCCAGAGCCTTATCGGGATATCTGAATACTATCGTACCGTATTTATTTATTCCCATTTCATAGTCAAAACT
>JAILDJ010000157.1 GCA_024689505.1 Clostridiales bacterium | reverse complement strand
CAGCCGGTTTCCGGTTCTTCCACGCTGTACAAGATCGTACCGGCCTTATTGACGCAAAGATAGGTCGGGGACTCTTCTACCGCCAACAACACTGGTTCGGTGATATAACCGTTTTCCTGCGCGAATCCATAGATGCCTTTGCTCGTCGTATTGGTATACGTACCGACAAATACATATTCTTTCATGGCTGCCTCCTGTATATTTTATCTTATATATTTTACTTCATCTATTTAAAGAAGTCAATTTTCTATCGACTTTCCAAAACAGGTTTGGTATACTATCTAAAGAGTGAACAAAAAAGGAGCCTGTTTATGGAAAAGATACCCAGTTTTACTGTTGATCATCTGCGTCTTTTGCCCGGTGTTTACGTCTCCCGCAAGGACCGGATCGGTGATGTTACTTTGACTACGTTCGATGTTCGCATGACAGCGCCGAACCGCGAACCCGTCATGTCTACCGGCGTATGCCACACATTGGAACATCTGATCGCTACCTATCTGCGCAATGACCCGGTGTGGGCTTCCAAAGATATCTATTGGGGCCCCATGGGCTGCCGCACCGGTTTTTATCTGATCCTGGCGGGCGATCTTAAGCCGCTGGACATTCAGGGCCTGCTGCTCGGTGCCTATCGGTTCGCTGCTTCCTTCGAGGGTGAGATCCCCGGGGCGCATCCGAAGGACTGCGGCAACTATTCAGATATGGATCTGGAAGGCGCTAAGGCTGCTGCAGCGCGTTTTATCGATGTATTGGTACATTTAGATGATTCGACCACCTGTTACCCGTAAAAAGAGATCTACGGCCTTTTAACGGCCTGGAAAGGAACTTATATGTACACGATTCAATTCATCGAAGATGTGGTTTTCTACGGGACCGATCGTGAACGACTCCGTCTGGACCTGTTCGTACCAGAGGGCAAAGAGGATTTCACTACGATCGTGCTCTTCTTCGGCGGCGGACTGACCGCAGGTGCTAAGGAAGATCTGGCGAAACTTGCGGAAGCGTTGACCGCGGAGGGATATGGTGTCGTAACACCCAACTATCGATATTATCCGGACTACCCTTTCCCAACACCTGTGCAGGATGCTGCCGCAGCATTGCATTGGGTCCGCCGCTCCATCACGAATTATGGTGGTTCCGGGAAGATCTTCGTCGGAGGCCATTCTGCCGGAGCGTATCTCAGCATGATGCTGGCGTTCGACAAACGGTTCCTGAGTCCTTATGACATCGATCCGGATCAGGATATCGCAGGCTGGCTGATGCTCAGCGGACAACCTACGCTGCATTTCAATATCATGAAGTTTGAAGGCACGGATCCACGGCGGGTCATCATCGACGATCGCGCTCCCTTGTACCATGTGAACCGTTCCGAAGGAGCACCGATGCTCATCCTTTGCTCTGACAACGATATCCCGAACCGTCTGCTGCAGAATGAACTTCTGGTCGCGTCTATGAAGGCGTTCTCCTACGCATCGGACATTTCCTTCATCACCTTGCAGGGACATGATCACGTCAGCTACATGCTGCCGGATGCGGATGGAAGATTCCCGATCATGGAACCACTCATCAGTTTTATCGAAAGCCACTAAAATAGTATGACCGCCGGCTGAACCGGCGGTTTCTTTGCCTTGTACACCGAAAAGCCGGAGCTCTTATTGAGTTCCGGCTTCTTCAATAGATTCCAGCATTTCGTCGCCATAAATGTGTTCACGGGCTTCGATGGGTTTGTCGGTGATCACACCGTCTACATTGAGTTCAACAGATTTTTCAAACGTGTCCGCTCGATTGACCGTCCATACAATGATCGTTTTATCGCGCAGATGGACAGTCGAAACCGTGTTGGATGTGACATAGGCAATATTCATACTGAAGAAATCAGCATATTCCAGATCATAGAACATGCCTACGGAACCGCGCATGAGATATCCGCAATACATGTTTTCATCCATACTCTTGATCGTTTTCAGCGCATTGTAACTGAAGGATTGGATGATACACCGATCCTCCATCTCATATTCCTGGATCACTTCCATCGTGGCTCTGGCCAGATCCTCTGCTTTATTATATGCATTGACTTTCAGCTCTACGAGCAATGATATGTTCTGCTCTTTGCAGAGTTCCAGCACCTCGGAGAACATCGGAAGATGCTGGCCGTCTGGATCCGTCAACGCTGATAATTCTTCTGCTGTGAAGTCACTGACTACCTGGTTGATGCCCCAGCAGCGCCGCAATGTCTTGTCATGATGCACGCAGACGACACCATCCTTGGTAAACTGCACATCGATCTCGATCATATCCGCTTCTGCATCGATACCATCCTGGATCGCTCCCAGAGTATTTTCGCGGTAATTTGTAGTATAGCCTCGATGTGAGATGATGGCTGTCTTCTCGGAAAAAAGTGCATGGCTCAAACCGTTGCGCCGGACAGAATACAGCATCAGCAAGTTTACCAGAAATGTTAATAAGACTGCAAGAAGAAGCATACTTACGGTAAATCTGCCTTGCCTTCTGGCGTTGGGATCCTTCGTCCGGATCAAAGGAGTCGCCTTCAGATGGACTTCCGGTGCGACCGTTTGATAATAATACGACGCTACAAAAGCATATCCTGCAAAAATAATGAGGCTGAAATTGATGAAATTCAAGAACAGACGGGCATAATGCAGGAACGTAAGGGTCATAGCCTTACGGACTTCTTCACGCACCAGCAGCCTTGTGGCGATACGGATGATCGTATAGATCGAGTAATTGATGAACCAAAGCACACCCAGGATCATGGCTTCCCACAGGATCAGACCCAGTAAGATCTGGACCCAGTGCTTACGGAACAATGCAAGCGACCTGCGGATCGACTGGAGGCCGCTCGTATGTTCGGCAAGGTGGATCTGAAACGCAAACAGACCGCATAATGCCAGCAATACGAACACGACGCCCACAACGATGATGATCAAGTTGAATGGGAACTTGTCAAATGCCGTACGCAAGAGTGAATTGACAAGTGCTACATAGTTGTTCGTTGAGTTCTCAATAAAGTACAACAGTATAGGGAACAGGACCACCAGTATCGGGATCATGATCCAGTTGCCGGGCTTCATCAGTTCGATGGTCCTTCTGAATCCTTCTTTGACCAACTGGAACCATCCGATCTTTTTCTTGTAAAAAGACTGTTGGTAACTGATCGCAAGAGAATTGACAGCAAACCCTTGAAAAACGACTAAAAGGAAGAAGATCACCAATAAAGCGATAAGGATCAAAGGATCTGTCAATGCCGTGCGTATGTTCTGCGACGAGATGTAATAGACACGCGAAAAACGCAGTGCCAAGTGCAGCAAAACTTCGCACAGCGGAAACCAGACCACTGCGCCTATCGTTTTATAAATGATCTCCAGGAATGTCAGGTATCCCAGACTGCTGGTAAACAATCGGGATACCTGTTTGATGGTTTGTTTCATGATATCGCGTAAGGCTGATGCCTGTACCTTAGTCGGCCAATGTCCCCATCGGGTCCCACGGATCCAGATGGATCGGTTCGGTCATAAGAGCACTCTTCTCTTCTTCTGACAAATAGTCTTTGCGGATCACAGCCTGGTAGACAAAACGGTCGAACCAGGTCGGGGTCATCAGGTAATACCCCTTCTTACCATTTTCATCGCCCCAGCTGTTCTCGATCTTCCAACGGTTCGGCTGACCATTTTCATCAAGATTGACACCGGTGATGACCATGGCATGGTTCATGGCGCTGCGCCAGTACAGAAGGCCATCTTCCTTCGACAGATCGAAATTCATGCCAAAAGCACTTTCATAGTCGAAGGCTTTATCGTCCCAGACACCGGCCTTGCGCTGTCCATCGTACCCAACATCACTGCCGAACCAAACGATCTCGCCTGCCTTCAGCTGCTCCACGATGAGTTCCTTCATGCGCTCCATCGTCAGATTCAGATAGCAAACAGGATATCCTCCCACAATGTTGCCCAGATAATCGACTGTGTAGGTGCGTCCGAAGGGTTTATTGAAGGTCGGCGCGTTGATGATGCTGATATACTCGGTCAGATCGACACCAACGTACTCTTTCAGGAAGGTCTGCGGCGTAAGATCACGAATGATACCATAGGCGCCATCCTTGTTCGTGTATTCGAAGTCGAACGTCTTCGGCGGCACTCCGAAATTGGTGCACAGGAAACCGTACATCTCATTGAGCATGCTTTCCTTGCGCTCGTGCAGTTCCTCCGCCGTAGCCCCTTTGCGATAGGCGCGTTGGATCTCGGAAGCATAGATGCTCAGACGGCGATTGATCAACCGGTTCATGCGACCGGTATGACTGCTCTGATAGGTCTCCTTCATGGCATCCTGCGGTACGACACCATATTTTTCAATGACATTGATCAGCATATCCCACTGACCGCCATCCTGGATCCCCGTCTGCAGGAGCCACGTCATCACACGGTCGTCTGTCGGACGATCCGCCAGAGTGATCACCGTCTCCAGGAAGTAGTTGATCTTTTCGAATTTATCCCAAAATGCTGTATAGTTCTGTGAAAGCTCAAAGTTTTCAAGTTCATATTTCTCAGCGATCTTTTCGCGCAGTACATTCAGACCGGCGAACAGCCAGCAGCGACCGCTGGCCATCTGATTGGCGACAGGCAGGGTCTTCGCCTCGATGGAAAAGTAAAAGCGCTCCGCATTGCGTGCCTCGGAGACACTGCAGATCGTATCCACCGCATTGTCCGTAAGAGCGTTGCTGACTGCTTTCAAGACAGGATTGGCTCGGAAATTCTCCTCATAGGTCGTAAGGTTTGCCAGTTCGATTGGTTTCATGATACTGCTCCTTTCATGATGGTTCATTGGCTTTCAGACGTTCCGCCTGATCCGTTGTGATGATATAATCCAGCATCTCATCCAGATCCCCATCGAGGATCTCGGTGATGCGGTGCGTCGTCCATTTGACCCGATGATCCGTAACACGGGACTGCGGGAAATTATAGGTGCGGATCTTTTCACTGCGGTCTCCGGTACCTACCTGACTGCGGCGATCCGCAGAAACACTGTCCTGCTGCTTCTTCAGCTCTATTTCATATAGTCTGGCGCGCAGGACCTGCATGGCCTTCTCTTTGTTGCGCAGCTGCGATTTCTCGTCCTGACAGGTGACGACCAATCCGGTAGGGAAATGCGTGATGCGCACGGCGGAATCCGTCGTATTGACGCATTGTCCACCATTGCCTGAGGCACGATAGACGTCGATCCTAAGATCATTGGGATCGATCGCTACATCGACCTCTTCGACTTCCGGAAGAACGGCGACTGTTGCAGTGGACGTATGGATGCGGCCGCCGGATTCCGTCGCCGGTACGCGCTGTACCCTATGCACACCGCTTTCATACTTCAACCTGGAATAGGCGCCCTGCCCCTGTACCATGAATACGATCTCTTTGAAGCCGCCGATCCCGTTTTCATTGACGGAGATCACTTCGACTTTCCAGTGGACACGTTCCGCGTATCGACTGTACATGCGGAAAAGTTCTGCGCCGAACAACGCGGCTTCATCCCCACCGGCGCCTGCACGGATCTCAACAAAAACGTTTTTATCGTCATTGGGATCCTTGGGCAGCAACAGGATCTTCAATTCCTGCTCCGCCGTCCGGCATAACAGTTCTGTCTGTTCCAGGTCTTCCCGGATCATGGCACGCATGTCCTCGTCGGATTCTTCCTGCAGCATGACCTGCGCATCGGCTATGTCCTGACAAGCTTTTTTCCATTCGTTATATTTGGTGATCAAAGGTGTGAGCTGCGCATGTTCCTTCATGATCTTCTGCCACATCGCCTGATCACTGATGACGGATGGATCGTTCAGCCGCATCCCAAGTTCTTCATAATGGCCGCAAAGCGCGTCCATTCGTTCAAACATAATAATATCCTTTCACACACCGGTCCAGACCGGCCAGGTCTTTACGCACTTCTATTTGAGAAAAACCAGCATCCTTTAATATTTGCGGAACGCTTTTGCCTTGGTCATAACCGATCTCCAGGTATAATGTACCACCGTTTTTCAGGACCTTCGGCGTTTCCACGGCGATGCGGCGATACACATCCAGGCCATCAGGACCGCCGTACAAAGCCAGCTCCGGCTCCCTGCGGACCCTTGGGTCCAATTGTTCCATATCGGCCGCTGTGATGTAAGGCGGGTTGGAGATGATAAGATCGAAACACTCTCCTTCCACCGCGGCACAAAGATCACTGGACCGCAACTCGACCGACTTGACCCCTAACACATCGGCATTGTGTTTCGCTAACTGCAAAGCTGAATCCGACAGATCGACACCGATGCCGGTCCATCGATCCGCGTATTTCGCCAGGCTCAAGGCGATGCATCCGGTACCCGTTCCAATATCCAGGAAGCGGACAGTATGGGTCCCTTGATCCTGCAATGCCCACTCGACCAGCAGTTCCGTTTCCGGTCTGGGGATCAGAACGCCTGGTGTACATTGGAACGTAAGCCCCATGAATTCTGTGCTGCCCAGGATATAGGCCAACGGCTCCCCGGAAAGCATCCTGTCGACCGCAGCACAGATCTGTGCTTCTTCGACTTCCATTTCGGGATGCGTCAGACGTTGGGCCCTTGTTACGTGCAAATACTCCTCACACAAGATCGAAAGGGCTGCTTCTGCATCATCCTGACCATCCTGGAGCAGACGCTGTTTTTGTTCAGAGAATAAACGATCAAGCCGCATCATGTTCCAGCTCTTTTTCTAAAACCGCTGAAAAGGAACTGATGGCGACCGCCAGCTGGTCCTTATCTGGTTCCCGTGTCGTCAGCTTCTGCAGCAGAAGCCCCGGATATACCAAAGCATTGACGAATTTGTTATCGTACTTGGCGGACAGCTTCAGGACTTCATACGAAATGGAAGCGACCGCAGGCACGAGCAGGAGCCGATAGCCGATCTTCAGCAGCGGATTCTTCACCTGAATGACCATAAACAGCAGGATGCTGATCAGCATGATGATGAACAGGAAACTGGTACCGCAACGTTTGTGCAGCCGGGTGCACTGAAGTGCATCCTCCGGTGTCAAAGGACGGCCGGACTCATAACAATTGATCGTTTTATGTTCAGCTCCATGATATTGAAACACCCGCTGTATATCCTTCATCCGAGAGATCAGAACGATATACAGGAGGAAGATGATCATACGAAGCAAGCCTTCCAGAAGATTGGTGACCCATAAAACAGGGATCGCCTTTTCCAGCAGGCTCCCGATCAGACTGGGCAGTGCGACGAAAATCCCAAGCGCGATACAGACGGAAAGAATGACGGTGCCTGTCATGAGCAGTTTATTGACGATCGGTGCGTGCTGCTTCTCCGCCGCGCGCTCTTCCTCCGTCATACCGATCTCCGCGGAATAGGTAAGCGTCTTCATGCCGATATATAAAGATTCCACAAACCCGACGATACCTCGGATGAATGGAATACCAAGAATTTTATGTCGGGCCGATAAGGACTCGTAAGGGATGAGTTCCGTTTTGATATCACCCTCGGGCGTACGCACTGCGACTGCGTACTCATGTCTGCCTTTCATCATGACACCTTCGATGACAGCCTGGCCGCCGATCGAATAGCAGGATTTTGGCATGGGGATCCCTCTTTTCTACGTTGCTATAACAAAACCGGCCAGAGATATCTCCGGCCGGTTAGGTTTGTACATGGATTACTTATTGTTGCCCAGACCGTATTTACGATTGAACTTATCGATACGTCCGCGCGCAGCAACTGCCTTCTGTGTTCCGGTATAGAACGGATGACACTTGGAGCAGATTTCAACCGTGATCTCCGGCATGGTAGAACCTACGGTAAACTCGTTACCGCAATGGCAGCGGACCTTAGCCTGATAATACTTCGGATGAATGCCTTCTCTCATGTGATTCACCTCTTTCATGGAAATTCGTGTGTTATAGATTTCCGACCCATAACCACGTGAATGATAAACCTTTGAGATTATAGCACAGCCGTGTTTCGTTTTCAAGCTTTATTTTCAAAAAATTATATGGTATACTGTGCCAAAAATACAGCAGGAAAGGGACTTCTCATGAGTAGAATCGTATGGAAACCGGGGAATATGGTCTACCCTGTGCCGCCGGTACTCGTGACCTGCAGATATCAGGACCAGGATGACGTTATGACTGCAGCCTGGACAGGCACCATCTGTTCCGAACCGCCGATGTGTTATGTTTCGATCCGCAAAGAAAGGTTTTCCCATGATCTGATCGAAAACAGCGGCTGCTTTGCAATCAACCTGCCCTGTCGTGCCCTGCGTCGCGCAGTGGATTACTGCGGCGTGAAAAGCGGCCGTGAAGAGAACAAGTTCGAGACCGCGCATCTTCTGATCGAGGACGGCACCGGCCTTGATCTTCCGATCCTTACGGAGTCTCCGGTGAATATCGAATGCCGCGTGACACAGATCCTGCGGCTGGGATCCCACGATATGTTCATCGGCAAGGTAGAAGCCGTCGATATCGATCCCGCGCTTCTGGACGAACAAGGGCGTTTCCATATGGAACAGGCCGGCCTGTTAGCTTACTCTCATGGCACCTATTATGAACTGGGCAAAGCGATCGGGACCTTTGGATGGACCGTAAGAAAACCAAAGAAAAAGAAACCGCGCCGTAATTCCTGATACAAAAATTGCCGTCCGCATATAGCGGGCGGCAATTTTGCTTATAAATCATTGCTTTGGATCAGGCTTTGCCGACGGAACCGAACAATTCCATTTTCTCTTTGACCTTTGCCTTGATGGCTTCGGTACCAGGCGCCAGAAGCTTACGAGGATCAAAGCCCTTGCCCTGCAGATCCTTGCCGGCTTCGATATATCCACGAGTGGCTTCCGCAAATACCAGCTGGCATTCAGTGTTGACGTTGATCTTGGAAACGCCGAGGGTAACGGCCTTCTTGATCATGTCGTCCGGAATACCGGTACCACCATGCAGAACCAGCGGCATCTCGCCGGTCTTCTGCTGGATCGCATCCAGCGCATCGAAATTAAGTCCGGCCCAGTTTGCGGGATATACGCCATGGATGTTGCCGATACCGGCAGCCAGCATATCCACACCCAGATCAGCGATCATCTTGCACTCTTCCGGATCCGCAACTTCACCGGCGCCGATAACGCCATCTTCCTCGCCGCCGATGGTGCCGACTTCGCACTCCACGGAAATACCCTTGCTGTGGCAGATCTCGATGATCTCCTTGGACTTGGCAATGTTCTCCTCCAGCGGGAAATGAGAACCATCAAACATGATAGAAGAAAAACCAGCTTCGATGCAGGCTTTTGCGCCTTCATAGGAACCATGATCCAGATGCAGCGCGACCGGAACAGTGATACCCAGAGATTCGTCCATGGCCTTGACCATAGCCGCAACGGTCTTGAAACCGGTCATATATTTACCGGCACCTTCGGAAACACCAAGGATCACAGGAGAATTGAGCTCCTGAGCCGTCTGCAGGACTGCCTTGGTCCACTCAAGGTTATTGATATTGAACTGACCGACCGCATAGTGACCGGCTTTTGCTTTCTTTAACATTTCTGTTGCAGATACTAACATGGGAAAGCCTCCTATTGATGGATTTGTTATCTGTATTATATGATACCGACGATGAAAATGCAAGTCTCAATTTGGATGCAGCAGTATGCTCTTTGTGTATGCAAATAGAATGAAAAACCCACAAATTTTGGGTATCAGACTGCATTCACTATTCAAGACTTGCTTTTTTTTGAATGATATGTTATACTATTATGGTCTTTATAAACATATGTTTATTTGGAGGTCATTATGAACAGTTCCGAATGGTCGCAATTCTTAGGTTCCCGCGGCTTTCACATGATCGACAATCAGGGGTTCTGTATCGTTGACCGGTATCCGGTTTCCGTGGTACTCAATGGTACGACCGCTGTTACATCCATCGTTGTCAGGATCCAACTGGCCGCAGCACTTAAGAAGAATTACCGCAAGGAAATACGTGAACTGCTGAAGCATAAGGGTGTCGTCTCCTATATGGGCACGACTCTTACCCTGACCGTTCAGGCCGGCCATATGCAGTATCCCTATGAATTCACGCAGACACTGGTCTCTCTTGTCAATTATTTGCGCACCAACAGTATCCAGGAATCCATCCGCTGTCCGATCTGCGGGCGATTCGAAACCGATGGGCTTGCCTTTTATGCCGGCAACTTTCAACGGCTGCATTTAAGCTGTATCGATCAAAAGCTGACCACACGGCACGAGCAGATCGAAAAAAACGAAATGCACGGCAACTACTTCACCGGTCTGATCGGCGCACTGCTCGGCGGTTTCTGCGGCATCCTCCCCAGTATCCTGACGATCCTCGGCATGGAAAGGATCTTCGTCATCCTGTTCGCCCTGATCCCCATCTGCATCTTCTATGGGTATAAAGTATGCCGGGGCAAAATGAACAACGCTGCTGTCGTCATCACCCTGGTACTTTCCGTTTTCTTCCTGTTCTTTATGAACTATATGCTGCTGGTATTCAATGTGCACAACACATATGGGCTTTGGCTCTTCTCCGACTGCCTGCAGCTCTTCCTGGAAGGTGATTTCTTTAAAGAACTTCTTTCCCAAAGCTGGACGCAGATCTTGTTCCTGGCATTGGGCATGCTCTACAGCTGGCGCATGATCACAGAGAACAACACAAAAGCTACTACGTCCATCGAATTTACAAGAAAGACGATCCACACGGCGGATGATCCGGCGTTGGTGTATAAAACGTTTAAAAGCGAAGAATGAAAAAGCCACTCATCTGAGTGGCTTTTATCTTTTACTTGTAAGAACTTTTCAAAGAAACGATCCGGTTGACGACCAGCCGGTCCGGTGTCGAATCCTGCGGATCCGTAATAAAATAGCCATTGCGGACGAACTGGAATCTGGAACCAAGTACTTCGTCCCGGACCGATGCTTCGATCAAAGCATGATCCATGATCGTGACGGAATCCGGATTCTGCTCGTACTCTCCGGTCTCCTCGTTCAGTTCGAAAAGATGGTCGTACAAACGGACGACGGCGGGAACCGCTGTGGAAGCGCCGACCCAGTGGATCGTACCTTTGACCTTGCGACCGGTGAAACCGGAGCCGCTGCGGGTCTCAGGATCGTACGTGCAATTGAGCTGGACGATATTGCCTTCTTCATCCTTGACCACTTCCTGGCACGTGACAAAATAGGAATTCATGAAACGGACTTCACGGCCTGGTGCCAGACGGAAGAACTTCTTTTCAGGCTCTTCCATGAAGTCACTGCGCTCGATGTACAGTTCGCGCTCGAAGGCGACCTTGCGGCTTCCCAAGGACTCGTTCTCCGGATTGTTCACGGTATCGAAATATTCGATCTGCCCTTCCGGATAGTTTGTGATGACGACTTTGATCGGATCCAGGACCGCCATGATACGCTTGTTGCCCATCTTCAGATCCTCACGCACGCAGTGCTCCAGATAGGAATAATCGATGGTAGCGCCTCTGGATTTCGCTACGCCAGTGCTGGTGATGAATTCTTTGATCGCGTCGGGCGTATAACCGCGTTTCCGCAGACCTGCCAGCGTGGGCATGCGAGGATCGTCCCATCCATCGACGACACCATTTTCCACAAGGGCACGCAGTTTGCGCTTGCTTGTAACGATATTGGTGATCTCCATACGAGAGAATTCGATCTGACGCGGCGGATTGGTAAACTGACCCACCTGCTCCACAAACCAGTTGTACAGCGGTCTGTGATCCTCAAATTCGAAACTGCAAAGGGAATGGGTAACACCTTCGATCGCGTCGGAAATGGGATGGGCGTAGTCATACATTGGATAGATGCACCACTTATTCCCTGTACGGTGATGGGTCGCATAGGTGATGCGGTACATGGCAGGATCTCGCATATTGATATTCGGTGAAGCCATATCGATCTTGGCGCGCAGGACCTTTTCGCCTTCTTTGAATTCACCATTTTTCATGCGCTCGAACAGATCCATGTTCTCTTCCGGTGTACGGTCACGATAGGGACTGTTCTTACCCGGTTCCGTCAATGTGCCGCGGTACTCGCGCATTTCTTCCTGGGTAAGATCATCGACGTAAGCCAGTCCCTTCCGGATGAAGATCTTGGCAAATTCATACAGTTTATCGTAATAATCGGACGCATAGTACAGATGATCCCAGTCGAACCCCATCCAGTGGATGTCGTCCATGATGGAATCCACGTATTCCGTGTCCTCTTTGGTCGGATTCGTATCATCGAAACGCAGATTGCATTTGCCGCCATATTTGGCCGCGGTCGCGAAGTCCACGAACATGGCTTTGATATGACCGATATGCATATAGCCGTTCGGTTCCGGCGGAAAACGAGTTTGTACGTGATCGTATACACCTTCCGTCAGGTCTTTGTTGATCTCGCGCTCGATAAAGTTTTCAGCTTCTGGCAGGTACATGTTGTTTCTCCCTCTTGCTTCATTCAGTATTCAAGTTATTATACCCAATCGCAGGACAAATTGCAATAGTCGGAAAACACACATAACGCTTGCTTTTTGTCCTTCTTTCATCTATAATATCCATACATGTAGTGATCAACAAGGAGAATTTATACAATGAGTGAAAACCAGAAACGTATCCTCACCGGAGACCGCACGACAGGCAAACTGCACCTTGGCCATTATGTGGGCAGCCTGCAGAACCGTGTCGCGCTGCAATACGACTATGATACATTTATTCTTTTGGCCGACGTGCAGGCACTGACTACGCACTTTGAGCATCCGGAGCTGATCCAGGGCAGTATCCTGGACGTGGCGATGGACAACCTTTCCGTCGGTCTGGACCCGGAACGCGTCACCATCTTCCAGCAGTCGCAGATCCACGCGATCGCTGAAATGACCGTCTTCTACTCCATGCTCATTTCTGTCAATACCCTGCGTCACAACCCTACCATCAAGACGGAGGCTGCCAATTACGGTTACAGCGATCTGAGCTATGGTTTCCTGGGCTATCCTGTCTCTCAGGCCGCGGATATCACTTTCTGTAAGGCCGAACTCGTCCCCGTCGGCGAGGATCAGCTGCCGCATATGGAAGTCGCGCGCAAGCTGGTGCGCCGTTTCAACGACCAGTACAAGACCAGCATCCTGGTCGAGCCTTACGCCAAATTGTCGGATACCCCGCGTCTTCCGGGCCTGGACGGTAATGCCAAAATGGGTAAATCCCTGGGCAACGCCATCTATCTATCCGACGATGCGGACACGGTCGCCAAGAAGGTCCGCTCCGCTGTCACGGACACCAACCGCATTTCCGTGAAGATCCCGGGCAATCCGGACGTTTGCATGGTCAGCAAGTATCATCAGGTCTTCAACCCTGGTGAACACGAGAACATCTGCTCCATGTGCAAAAATGCTCAGATCGGCTGTGTGGCCTGCAAGAAGCTCTTGACTGAAAAACTGAACGGTCTTATGGATCCATTCCGTGAAAAACGCGCGTACTATGAAGCCCATGTCGATGAAGTCAAGGACATCATCGATACCGGCAGCAGAAAGGCCAACGAGATCGGCGACGAGACCGTACGGCAGATGCGCGAAGCCATGAGCATCCTGATTTGATCTACAAAGAGTCACCGGCCGGATCCGCACCGGCCGGTTTTTTCTAAGGAGCCAATTATGAAGATCTCTGAAATCCTTGCTTCACGAAAACCTACCTTATCCTTTGAAGTCTTTCCGCCCAAAACGAGCGATTCATTGGAATCTGTGACCAAGGCGGTCGAGAAGATCGCCGCGCTCAAACCTTCATTCATGAGCGTGACCTATGGTGCCGGCGGTGGGACAAGTCTGTATACGGCTGATATCTCCCGTTCGATCCAGGATGATTGGAATGTCCCTTCTCTTGCTCATCTGACCTGTGTTACTTCCACCCGCAAGACCATCCATGACCAACTGGATCTTCTCAAAAAGAACCGCATCGAAAACATCATGGCGCTTCGGGGCGATTTCCCTGAAGGATTTGACGCTTCGGCGCCGAGGGATTACCATCATGCCAGCGAGCTGATCTATGATATCAAAGCCTACGATCCTTCGTTCTGCATCGGTGCCGCTTGTTATCCGGAGGGACATGTGGAAACCGAGCATAAATCAGACGATATCCGATTTTTAAAAGAAAAGGTCGATGCCGGCGTAGACTTCCTGACGACGCAGATGTTTTTCGATAACAATATCCTGTACAATTTCCTGTATCGTGCCAGAGAAGCCGGGATCCATGTTCCGGTCCTTGCAGGCATCATGCCGATCACACAAAAACGGCAGCTGGAGCGTGCCCGGATGATGTCCGGCACCTATGTTCCCACCCGTTTTCTTGCCATCGTGGACCGTTTCGGTGATGATCCGAAGGCCATGCGACAGGCCGGTATCGCTTACGCGACGGATCAGATCATCGACCTGATCGCTAACGGTGTCGAACACATCCACGTCTATACGATGAACAAACCTCAGGTCGCGGCAGCGATCTGTGCTAACCTTTCGGAGATCCTTTCATGATCGAAGTATCCAACCGTGAGATCGCCCGATATCTGGGTTACCACGGTATCGCGCCGGATCCGCAGGTGCAGCGGATCATAGATCAGGTACAGCAAGAATTGCAGCGATCGGTCCGGCCAGGCTGTCTCTATCGCATGGAGCCCTTCTCTATAGATGCGGAAGGCCGGCTTCATTCGGGTCCCATCACGATCAGATCTTTAGATCTTAAGAAAAACCTGGACGGATGTACCCATGTCATATTGATCGGTGCTACGTTAGGCGCAGCTCCAGACCAATTGATCCGCCGGTATGAGGCAACCGACATGCTGAAAGCCTCGATCGCGCAGGCGGTCGCAGCAGCCATGATCGAAGCCTATCTGGATGCGGAACAGGGGAAATTGGAGCAAATATATCGTAAGCAAGGGCTGTACATGCGGCCTCGCTTTTCGCCCGGTTATGGGGATCTGTCACTGGAGGTACAATCGGATATGCTCGCTGTCCTGCAGATGCCCAAACATCTAGGTGTGACGTTGACGGATGGCCTCTTGATGATCCCTTCCAAATCCATTACCGCGTTCATTGGTCTTGCAGAACGCCCCTATCATTGTGATACTCTATCCTGCCAGCTTTGTGGAAAAGAAAACTGCCTGTATCGAAAGGAGTGAGATTCCATGTCCATATTGGAAACCATGAAAGAACGCCTCTTATTTGCTGATGGCGGTATGGGATCTCTGCTGCAGTCCCGCGGTCTGGATCCAGGAAAGAACGGCGATACCTGGAACATCGATCGTCCGGAAGACATCATCGAGATCCAGTCAGAATACCTGGCCGCCGGATCGGACATCCTGACCTCCAACACATTCAATACCAATGTGCTGAAATTCCCGGATGCCGGTGTTTATTCCGTTGAATCTATCATCACAGCTGCCATTCATAACGCACGGGAAGCCATGCAGCGTGTGCCTTCTAAGCGGGACCGTTTCGTCGCGCTGGATATCGGTCCGACGGGCAAATTGCTCCAGCCTTTAGGGGATCTTTCCTTTGATCATGCTTATGATATCTTCGCCCGCAACGTTCGCGCCGGTGTAAAAGCTGGTGCTGATCTGGTCTTAATCGAGACCATGAACGATACCTACGAGATCAAGGCCGCGGTTCTTGCGGCAAAAGAGAATTCGGATCTTCCCGTATTCGTGACTGTGACTTTCGATGAGAATGGTCAATTGTTGACGGGCTGCGATATCAAAGGTGTCATCGCCATGCTGGAAGGCCTGCATGTAGATGCCATCGGCATGAACTGCGGGCTCGGTCCGGTGCAGATGCAGCCCCTGCTGGATACGTTTCTTTCTTACGCTTCTCTCCCCGTCATCATGAATCCCAATGCCGGTCTGCCCCGTACGGAAAATGGTGTTACGATCTACGATATCGATATCGACACCTATACACGGGAGATGGAACAGATGGTCCGCAAGGGCGTACGGATCGCCGGAGGCTGCTGCGGTACCACACCCGAGTATATCGCTTCTTTGACAAAGCGCTGTCGGGCTCTGTCCACACCTTTGGAGATCGCTCCCAAAGATGATACACTGGTCTCCTCCTATGCCAGGAGCGTTGTGATCAGCAAGGATCCGGTGATCATCGGAGAACGGATCAACCCAACGGGGAAGAAAAAACTGAAAGCAGCTTTGAAAGAAAATGATCTTGGCTATATCCTGAACGAGGCTGTACGTCAGCAGCAGGCCGGTGCACATATACTGGATATCAACGTGGGGCTGCCTGGGCTCGATGAAGTCCAGATGCTCACGACCGTGATGCGGGAAGTACAGTCTGTCAGTGATCTGCCGCTGCAGCTTGATACTTCGAATCCGGAAGCCATGGAACAAGCCCTGCGCTACTACAACGGAAAGCCTATGATCAATTCCGTCAGTGGAAAAACTGAAACCATGGAAAAGATCTTCCCGCTGGTACACAAATACGGCGGTGTGGTCGTCTGTCTATGTCTCGACGATGCCGGGATCCCGCAGACCGCAGAAGAAAGGATCGCGATCGCCCGCAAAGTACGTGATACGGCCGTCTCTTATGGCATCCAGCCTAAGGATCTGATCGTGGACGGCCTGGCAATGACGATCTCAGCGAACAGTCAGTCCGCTTTGACTACTTTGGAAACGGTACGGCGCACCACGGAAGAACTGGGGATGCATTCGATCCTTGGTGTGTCCAATATCTCTTTCGGTCTTCCTGCAAGAGAAAACATCAACAGTCACTTCCTGACGATGGCGCTTCAGAACGGTCTGTCCGCGGCGATCATCAATCCGTCTTCAGAATCCATGATGACGTCGTACTACGCGTTCCGCGCCCTTGCCGGTCTCGACGATAACAGCATGGATTACATCAGGCAATATGCTGATGCTGCTCCTGCCTCTAAACTTAAGATCACATCAAATGAGATCACCCTTTCGGAAGCGATCCGTAATGGTTTAAAAGAAGCTGCTGCAGAGGCCGCAAAACGGGCTCTGACACAGTTGGAACCTTTGACGATCATCGATAACGATCTGATCCCAGCTTTGAATGCGGTCGGCGATGCTTTCGAGAAGAAAACATTGTTCCTGCCACAGCTTTTGATGAGCGCGGATGCAGCAAAGACAGCCTTCGATGTGATCCGGAACTATGTCCGCTCTCAAGGCGGCCCTCAGGAATCCAAAGGCACCATCGTTATCGCTACTGTCAAGGACGATATACATGACATCGGTAAAAACATTGTGCGTACGCTGCTGGAGAACTACGGGTACAATGTGATCGATCTGGGCCGTGACGTGCCCCCTGAAGCCATTCTTGAGGCCGTAGAAGCCCATCAGGCACGTCTCTGCGGTCTCAGTGCTCTGATGACCACGACCGTACCTCATATGGAGGAAACAATACGACTGCTGCATGAAAGGGCTCCCTATTGTAAAATCATGGTCGGCGGTGCTGTCCTGACGCAGGATTACGCAGATGAGATCCACGCGGATTTCTACGGAAAAGACGCTATGGCCAGTGTAAGATATGCAGAAAAAGTATTCGGAAACTAAAAGAAAGCTTTGATCCATCTTCTCGCGTTTGTGAATGGATCAAAGCTTTTTTATGACATAATGCGAAAAGGCCCGGACATATTCGCATCCAGGCCTTGTTTTTTATGAGAGCTTAGTTCCGCATTTCGAGCAGAACGCTGCGTCTTTTGCGACTTTTGCGCCACAGTTCGGGCAGAAACCGCCCTCCACATCCTCTTTGCCAGCTTCTTGCGGATTGAACATCTGACCGGCCTGATTCATCATCTGTCCGGCCATTTGCATGCCAGCCATCATACCGACCATATCCGAAGCGAACGCACCGGCGCTGGTATTGCCGCCTTCCCCGTTCGTCATGGAATCGATCATATGGACATGCTGATACTGCTGCATATCACCGACCATAGCGGTGGATGCAACGTCATCGATACGATCCTGGATCTCCTTCGGATAACTGAAGTTCTGGATGTAGAAACCGGTCACACTCATACCGATCTTGTGCATCTCCATATCCAGATCTGTACGCACAGCCTCACAGATCGCCTGGCTGTTGGCCTGCAGATTGAACATATCCTTGCCTTCACGGACGATGGCACTGATCAGATACTGATTCAGCATGCTTGTGATACGCTGTTCCAGATCCGCGACACGGTAGATATCACGAACGCCGGCGACCTGATCGATCAAGGAAACATAATCACTGACCTTGACGACACAGGTACCATAGCAGCGGATCGGCAGACCGCCCGGCAGGTTCTGGGAAGGAATATTGATCGGGCCATTGGTGCCCCATTTGATCGTAAACTCTCTGGTGTTGACATACAGCACTTCCGCTCTCAAACCTGATTTGAAGCCGAATTTATAACCTTTCAGCGTGCTCAGAAACGGAATGATATCGGAATTGATCTCGAAATTGCCTTCATCACGGAAGACGCCTTCGATACGGCCATTGTACATGAAGACCGCATCCTGGCCCGGCCGGATGATGAGACGGCTGTCCCGTTTCAATTCCGCATTGTGCCATTTCCAGAAGATCACATCGTCGCGAAACTCCGACCACTCGACGATGTTGGCAAGCTGCCCTGAGAAAATGCCCATCTTACTTGCCCATACGTGCTTTCAACGCAGCCAGCTCGTCCTCGACCTCGACAGACGGAGCTTCGTCGTACTTCTTCATCAGATCGTTGACGGAACCTTCTGCAGCATTGAGTTCTGCCATAGCATTGGCGGTATCCAGCATATTGTCGACTTTCGCTTCCATACGCTCGAACTCGCTCATGCCAGCCTTGGTCTTGTCGACACTGGAACTGATCTCGTTGATCTTTTCCTGGGTCTTGGCAACAGCCAGCTTCGCCTTGATGGCATCACGGCGAGCATACATATCCTGGATCTCCTGGGTAAGATGATCGTGCATGGCTTTCATCTTGTTGGAGTTCTCGTGCGCTGCATCGTATGCGGCCTTCAGGGACTCGACCTGCTCTACCTTGCGCTGTTTCTGCTGCAGGAAAGCTCTGGCATCGTCATCGTTGCCGGCCAGGACAGCCTTTTCAGCATAGGACTGGAGCTTTGCGACTTCATCGACAGCCTCGTCATAAACACGCTGTGCACGCGCCTCTTCGGCCATGATACCAGCGGTCTCAGCCTTGACTTTGCCCAGATCGTCCTGCAGATCACGCAGGATCTGGTCGACCATTTTTTCCGGATCTTCCGCTTTATCCAACAGAGCGTTAAGATTCGCTTCCATAATTGCTTTGAACCGAGCTAAAATTCCCATGATAAATACCCTCCTTGAAGCATATTTTTTCTTATTATAACACACGAGTTGTGCATTTTCAATAAGTATTGAACAGATCAAAGATCAAGACTGCTCAGGATGTCGGAAAAATCGAACGTCGCGAAATAATCCTTCGGCGTCTCCGCTCTGCGGATCAATTGAACAGAACCATCTTCTTTGAGAAGCAGTTCCGCGGAACGAAGCTTTCCATTGTAGTTGTAGCCCATGGAAAATCCATGAGCGCCTGTATCATGGATGACAAGCAGATCCCCAATGTTGATCTCTGGCAGCGCCCGATCGATGGCGAACTTGTCATTGTTTTCACACAAGGATCCGGTCACATCGTACACATGGTCGCACGGCGCATCCTCCTTGCCGGATACAGTGATATGATGATATGCCCCGTACATTGCAGGACGCATCAGATTGACGGCGCATGCATCAACACCGATATATTCCTTATGCGTATGCTTCTCATGGATCACACGCGTGATCAGATGCCCATACGGAGCCAGCATGAATCGTCCTAACTCTGTATAGATCCTTACGTCATCCAGGCCTGCAGGTACAAGGATCTCATCATACTGCTGATGTACACCGGCACCGATGACCATGATATCGTTCGGCTCCTGCTCCGGACGATAGGGAATGCCGATCCCACCGGAAAGATTAATGAATTCGACGCGGATGCCGGTCTCTTTCAGGATGCGCACAGCCAGATCAAACAGTGTGGCCGCGAGTGTTGGATAATATTCATTGGTGACAGTGTTGCTGGCCAGGAACGCATGGATACCAAAATGCTTCGCACCTTTGTCCCTCAGGATCCGGTATGCCTCCATGATCTGTGGTTCGGTCATGCCATATTTTGCCTCACCCGGGTTGTCCATGATGTTGTTATGGATCGTGAAATTCCCGCCAGGGTTGAATCTGCAGCAAATCGTTTCCGGGATCTTTCCGGCGGCCTGCTCTAACATATCGATATGAGTGATATCGTCCAGATTGATGATCGCGCCGATCTCAGCTGCATAGCGGAATTCACCTTCAGGCGTATCGTTGGAAGAAAACATGATGTGATCGCCCGGGAAATCCAGTGCTTTGGAAAGCATCAGTTCTGTCATGGAAGAACAGTCCGTGCCGCAGTCCAGGTCCTTCAGGATATTAAGGATGTAAGGATTCGGTGTTGCTTTTACGGCAAAGTATTCACGAAATCCAGGATTCCATGCAAAGGCTTCTTTCAGCCGTTTCGCATTGGATCGGATCCCTGCTTCATCATAAATGTGAAAAGGAGTCGGATACTGCTGTGTGATCTTCTCCAGCTGCTCCTTGGTAACAAAAGGTCGCTTTTCCATATAAAACCTCCGATTCTTTGGGATGGAGTTAAGGTGTAACAACTATACCCTCTTTCCAAACCTCTGTCCATGTATTATAATCAAATCATCGATAAAAATCAAATCTGGAGACATGATGTATGAAACGATCGTTTATTGTATTGATCCTTATGGTCTTTCTCGTAGCCTGCGGCCATGAAGAAAAGGAAAAGCCGCCCGTTGAAACAACTTCCATGGCGGCAGAATCAGAGTCCGAGAGTCCTGAACAGTCTGAAACATCTTCAATTGCGGAAGAAAGTTCTATCGAATCCTCTCCTGAAGAAGAACGCCCTGAGACTTATACCGAAGAGAGTTCGGTTGAAGATATCGAAGAATCTGTCCTCACTGAGATCGACACGACGGAGACCTGGGCGGGCAAGCGTTACATGGACATCATCGATGACCTCGGTGTGATCCCGGAGGGTATGACCAATCTGCTTCCTGAGGAAGCTGCCGGATGCCCTTATCCTCTGGAAGGATATCTGCTTCCCATGCAATACGCGGTGGATGAAGAGATCTTGAAACTGCCTCAATTGGTGGATCAGTCCCTTGCGGTGCTCGATACATGTATGGCGGAAGCTGATACCGATATGAGTCTGCATGAAGTGCTGACGCGGGCTTCTATCGTTCAGATCGAGGCCATGCGCGGCGGTGAAAGCGAGATCGCGTATCCAGAAGTCATGCCGCAGATCGCTTCCGTGATTGAGAATCGCTTGGCGGATGGTACGCCACTACAGATGGATGTAACGTATCGCTACGCCCAATTCCTGATCGAAACAGCCGGACTGTCAGAAGAAGATGCTCTTGCATATGATACGTACGAAGCCTCCGCACTGCCTCCGGGACCCATTTGCATGCCCTCAGTCGAAGCGGTGCAGGCGGTGCTCCACCCAGCGGAAACAGATGATTTCTTCTTTGTGTATGATGTGGATGGAAACTATTATTTCGCCGCAACCTATGATGAGCATTTAGCAAATTGCGAAAAAGCCGGGATCTATTGACCCGGCTTTATTTTGAGTAAGATCATGCCCGAAGCCGCAGCCTCCGGCAAAGCAATATGGACTTTCTGTCTGGCATGCGGCGCACTTTCCTGCGCCTCTCCCTGCTCATTTGTGATCGATTCGACTTTGACCGGCTTCAATGGACCCTCTGGCATCAGCAGGAAAAGTGTATCCCCTACTGAAAACTTGTTGCGCTGTTCCACCAGAGCTGGCGTACCAGTCTCAAGGACCTTGCCAACGAAAGTGGCATTCTGGATATACTGTGCCTGATCATAGATCTGCGACTCCGCATCAGGCTTTCCCAGGTAAAAACCCGTACTGTAATCCCGGTGGCTCACCAGCCTCAGCAGCTCCCTGTAATATGGGAGCTTTTCTTGATACCGCTCAGGATCATAATACCAGTCGTCGATCGCCTCTCTATAGGCTTTAGCTACCATGGCCACGTACAAAGGTGTCTTCATGCGTCCCTCGATCTTGAAACTCATGATGCCCGCCTGTACCATCTCCGGGATATACTCGATCATGCACAGATCTTTGGAGTTGAAAATGTAAGACCCGTTTTCATCTTCGTAGACAGGCATATATTCTCCCGGTCGGGACTCCTCCATCAATACATATTTCCACCGGCAGGGATGGACACAAGCCCCTTGGTTGGCATCTCTGCCCGCCATGTAATTACTCAGCACACAGCGGCCGGAGATCGACATACACATGGCACCATGTACGAAAGCTTCCAGATCCAGATCCGGATCGATCTTCTCCCGGGTCTCCTTCAGTTCATCCAGATCCATCTCCCGTGCACACACGATCCGCTTGACACCCTGGCGGTGCCAAAAATTCATGGTGCGATAATTCGTCGCGCTGGCCTGCGTACTTAAGTGCAGTTCCATATCAGGCACTGTTTCTCTCGCAATATCCAGGATGCCCGCATCGGAGATGATCAGTGCATCAACCTGAATCTGCTGCAGATACCGCAGATAGTCCTCTAGGCCGATCAATTGATCATTATGAGCAATGATATTGACTGTGACATAAACTTTGACCCCATGCGCATGGGCAAAAGCGACACCTTTTTCAAGTTCTTCCTTATCAAAGTTCTTCGCGCGTGCCCGAAGTCCGTAACTGGTTCCTCCTAAATAGACGGCGTCTGCTCCGTAGAGGACCGCCGTCTGTAATGCTTCATAACTGCCCGCCGGAACCAGTAGTTCCGGCTTCCAACTTGTACTCATAGATTCCTGCTTTTCTTAAGTTTATCGTTTGTTCGTCCGATCAGTATTCGTCATAATCGTTTTCATCCGGGTAGTTCCCGTCGGCGGCCGCCAGGAATTCATCATAATCATCGGTGAAGAAGTGACTGCCAGAACCATCTTCCTTAAGGACGAAGTAGATCGCATCCGTATCTGCCGGATACAATACTGCCTGCAATGAGGAATAGCCGGGATTGCAGATCGGGCCGATCGGATACCCTTCGTATTTATAGGTATTATATCCGGAATCGATCTCCAGATCATCGTACGTCAGATTGTCCTCACCGCCGCTTTCGATTCCAAGTGCGTACAGAACCGTACTGTTCAGCTGCCAAGGCATACCCTGTTCCATACGATTGTACAGGACCGCCGCCATCATAGGACGTTCTTCGTCCAGCTTAGCCTCTTTTTCGATGACAGACGCCATGATGACGACTTTATCCATTGTCAGCCCCAGCTCATCGATACGCTCCAGATCGTCCTCTGACCATTCGACCTCGAACTGACGCAGCAGACGTTTGACGACGCTGACCGCGCCGTCTTCTGGGATCACGTCGTAGGTATCCGGGAAAAGGTAGCCTTCCAACATATGCCGGCGTCCAGCGGTACCCTTCTTCATCTTCTTCGTGTAGTAGTCGAAATCGTAGGACGTATCCTCACAGGCTGCCAGGAAGTCCTCCTTCAGGCAGATCTCCTTTTCCTGCAGGTATTCGGCGATCTGATCGATCGTCCAGCCTTCGGGAATGGTGATACGGACGCTTTCCTGCTTCGAGCCATCACGAAGCATATCCATGATCATTTCCTCTGGCATGCCTTTGACAAAAGCATATGTTCCAAATTTGAAGTCGTTTTCCTTGCCCAGCAGTTTCGCGCGCCAACGGAAATGACGAGCGCTCGATACGATGCCCTTTTCTTCCAGAAGTGCAGCGATCTCTGTTGACGTGGCACCTGCCGGGATCGTCAGCATGATGGTCTCACCGTTCGGATCATAGGCTTCGTTCGGATCACCGGTGACAAAATCAAACGCAAAATCATAGGCCATGATCGTACATAACGCGATCCCCACCAGGACTACAGCAAAGACGATCACTTTCTTGATATTGCGGGCGATCAACGCCAGAAATTTATTGATATAATACATGGATCAACGCACCTCCATGATGATCGGCAGAATGACAGGACTGCGCTTCATCTCTTTCCACAGATAGGCTCGCAGGTTGTCGCGGATCTCATTTTTGATACTGCTCCAGTCCGTGATATGCATTTCTTTGCAGGCGTCGAATGCATCCAAAACGACATTCCTGCACTGCTCCAGCAATTCTTCAGATTCCCGTACATATACAAATCCACGGGATACGATATCCGGTCCGGCAAGCAGTTCGCCGGTTTGATATTTCAACGTCATAACGACGATCAAAAGACCATTTTCCGAAAGCAGTTTTCGGTCCCGAAGGACGATATTGCCAACGTCACCCACTCCAAGGCCATCGACCAGCAGCGGCTCCACCTCGACATTGTCCACAACTTTGCCGCTGTACGCATCCAGTTCCAGAACATTTCCGTTGCGCAGCAGGAAGGTGTTGCGCTCATCATGACCAAGGCCGATGATCAGGTCCGCATGCGATCTAAGATGCTGATACTCACCATGCACAGGTATGAAATACTTAGGCCGTACCAGGCTGTAGATCATTTTAAGTTCTTCCTGACTGGCGTGGCCGGATACATGAGTATCTTCGGAAATGACGGTCGCTCCGCGTTCCATCAGTTCGTTGATGACGCGTGTGACTGCTTTTTCATTGCCCGGAACAGGCTTGGAGCTGAAAATGACGGTATCGCCCGGCTTGATAACGATGTTGCGATGTTCGCCCGAAGCCATACGGGAGAGCGCTGCCATTGGTTCTCCCTGACTGCCGGTGGTGATCACGACAAGCTCGTCATCATCGTACAGGTCCATATCCGCCACATCGATCATCACGTCGTCTTCTATGTCGAGATAACCGATATCCATAGCCACCTGCACGACGTTGACCATGCTGCGGCCTACGACGACAACTTTACGGCCATATTCAGAAGCAGCGTTGATGATCTGCTGCACGCGGTCGACATTCGAAGCGAAGGTCGCGACCAGGATCCGTCCTTCTGCTTTCGCAAAGGTATCCATGAACATGCTGCGCACACTGCGCTCGGACATGGTGAAGCCGCTGCGGCGCGCGTTGGTACTGTCGCTCATCAGAGCCAGTACCTTACGACGGCCCAGATAGGCCATACGCTGCAGATCGATCATATCTCCATGGATCGGCGTATAATCGACTTTGAAGTCACCCGTATGCAGGATGACGCCTGCCGGCGTAGTGATGGCCAAAGCAGCCGCATCCGCGATGCTATGATTGGTGCGGATGAATTCCACACTAAACACCCCCAGCTTTACAACGTCACCATATTTGACCGTGGTGAGGCTGTACTGCTGCAGGCCGAATTCTTGCATTTTGTTTTCTACAAGACAATTGGTAAGACGTGTCCCAAAGACCGGCACATGGAATTCCCTAAGAAAATACGGCAAGGAACCGATATGATCCTCATGTCCATGGGTCAGAACAACGCCTTTGATCTTTTCAGTATTTTTCCGTAAATAATCAAAATTCGGTATGATCAGATCGATGCCCAGCATGTCCGTTTCCGGAAAGGCAAGACCACAGTCGATGATCAGGATCTCATCCTCACACTCGATCAAGGTCATATTCTGTCCGATCTGATCCAATCCCCCCAAGGGGATGATCTTAACTTTATTTCTAGACAAATTGCTCTCCTCTATAGTAATATTTCGTGTTTATGGAGACGGGATGCCTTCAGTCCTCGTCGGTAATAAGGTCAAAATCATCGTCCATATCCTGGAACGCTTCAATGACTTCCTGCATCCTATCTCCCAGTTCAGTCGTTACGTAATAATCTGTGATGCCATCCTCTTTCAGGACCATAAATTCTGCTTCTTCTGCACCGCAGATCCGAAAGATGAATACACCATCTTCTTCATCAAAATCTTCCTCCTCATCGAGGTCGTCATCCTCATAGGCGACCGCGGCGAGAAAATACTGCGTATCTTCAAGAGTAAGAGACGCAAAGACATTCATCGTGGATTTCAACTGTTCTTCGGGTTCATATAAGATGATCTGACGCTCTTCCTGTTCCATGACGATCTCCTCTTTTCTTTGCAGGCTGTCCAGATATCCTTGCAGGATGAGTGCGGCAGCCATGCTGTCCACGACTTCTTTTCGCTCAAAACGGTTTTTGTGCAGTTCTTTTAAAGGGCGTTCAGCCGCAACGGTAGTCAGCCGCTCGTCCCATAATACCACTGTAACGCGGTACACATCGCGCTCAAGACGTTTCTTAAAAGCGCGGGTCTTCTCCGCTCGTTCTCCTTCAGAACCATCCATATTGCGCGGAAGACCCAGTACGATCGTATCCACACCCTCTGCGGTAACGATGGAACGGATCCGCTGGATGGTCTGCTTCAACGCTGCCGGATCCTCACGCTTGATCGTTTCCAAAGGCACTGAGATCTTTCGATCCGGGTCGGAGATAGCAACCCCTACGGTCTTCTCACCGTAATCAAGTCCCAGGACACGCATCAGCGATCCTTTGCATCATTAAGATGATGGTATTCGACGAAGGCGCGTACCAGCTCCTCGACGATATCATCACGATTGATCTGTGTGATCTTGCTGCGTGAGTTATTATATCCGGTGATATAAGTCGGGTCTCCGGACATGATATAGCCCGTCATCTGATTGACAGGGTTGTAGCCCTTCTGGATCAGCGCCTGATACACATCGATCAGGATATTGGAAACTCTGTTTTCCGATTCATTGATCACACTGAAGTACTGAGTTCTGTTATCGTTCATCATAAAACCCCTCTGCATAGATCCCGTTGTTTGTTTGATGCACATTTTCTATATGGACCGGAATCAATTGATTCCGTTGAATCATACCATGGACGTGTACACGCAGGTAATTGGGCGTATAACCGACCCATACATCCTGTTCCGGGTCATATTCTTCCGTCAGGACTTCCACGTCCTTACCGGAATAGGCGGCTCCAAACTGCCGCTGTAAGGCGGCTCCAAGCTCGATCATCCGGCTGCTGCGCTCCTGTTTGACCGACTTATCGATCTGATCCTTCCTTTGCGCCGCCGCTGTGCCCTCCCGTGGCGAATATGGGAAGACATGAAGATCCGCGAAGGAGACGTCATGAACGAACTGCAATGATTCTTCAAAATCCTTATCGGTTTCTCCCGGAAAACCCGTGATGACATCCGTCGTAATTGCAGCGTCAGGAAATGCTGCACGGATCCTCTGTACTGCCTCCATGAACTGGTCCGGTGTATAGCGACGGTTCATGGCTTTCAATGTTTTCTCACATCCGCTCTGCAGGGACAGATGGAAATGCGGACATAATTTACGGCAATCCCTGACCCTTGCTATGAAAGCATCATCGATGAGCCCGACTTCCAGAGACCCGAGCCGGATCCTGTCCAAGCCCTCAACGGCTTCCAACGCTAGGATGAGATCCGCAAGGCCGATATCTTCCGGCAGATCTCTGCCGTAGGAGCTTAGATGGATCCCGGTGAGGACGATCTCCCTGCAGCCGCTCTCCGAAAGCATTCGTGCTTCCTGCATTGCTTGCTCCAGAGGTTTGCTGACCAATGGGCCGCGTACATAAGGAATGATGCAATAGGAGCAAAACTGCCTGCAGCCATCCTGGACTTTTAAAAAGGCACGTGTATGAGCACCGCTGGAAGAAATATAGAAATCCCGGCCTTCATCCGCGGGAAGGTCCAAACGTGCTTCCACCAACTGAACGATATGCGGTTTTTCACGGTTCGTGACAATGAGACCGCAGGCTCCGCCCAATGGCTCCTGCTGACGCTCCTTCTGATCCACGTAACATCCGCAGGCAACGACCAGCGCATCCGGATTCAGCCGCGCGATACGGTTCAGGATCTGTCTGGACTTATGAGCGGCGATCTGCGTGACCGTACATGTATTGACAAGATACACGTCCGCTGCCTGATCGGCTTCCACAATGGTCCACCCCGCCCGCTCGAACTGCTCGAGCATGGCCTGGGATTCGTACCCATTGACTTTACAGCCCAAGGTATAACAGGCGACGCGGTACGGTACCCGCTGTTCGTTCACTATATGCGCTCCTTTCCGTCCCATACTGCTGGAAAACGCAGTACAAGCCCTGATCTGCCAGAATAATCTTATTCTATTATATATAAATTCAGGCCTGTTTTCAACTCATTTTTATCATTTTGGCAATTGACACATATTTTGAATTGTTAGATAATATTATCGTTGCAATTCTACAAAAGGAGGTGTCAGACCTGTGACAAGGATGCCTGTTCTCATCGACACGATCGAAAAAGTAAAGCAGTTCGTGCAGATCGTTTCCGGCTTCCCCTGCGAAATGGATCTCTCTACAGGGCGTTATACCATCGATGCCAAATCCATCATGGGGATCTTCAGCCTGGACATCAGCGCTCCGCTCGATCTGATCATCCATGATGAGAAAGCTGTTCCCTCGATCCGGGAAGCTTTGGACAGTTTCTTGATAAAGGAGCCAGACAACGCATGAATACACCGGATCAACAGCTTACAGAAAACAAACTGACCATTCTATACATTCTTCAGCAGAAAGATACCGTTTCTGCCATCGAACTTTCGGACTTTATCGTTTTTAAAGGCTATATGGATTATTTCACCATGCAGGAGCTGATCGAGGAACTCCTGTATGCCGAGCTCATTCTGGATATGGATGGTTCCTATACCCTTACTCCTATGGGCGACGAAGTGGTAACCACGTTCCGGTATCGCATCCCCAATAGTATCCGAGATGAGATCAACGAATATGCAAGGACTTCAGCCTATCGACGCTCTTCCATGCTGGAGGCCGACTGTGAGATCGAACGGACGGAGCAAGGATACGCTTTGAACTGCATCATCCGTGATTATGACCACGTCGTCTTTTCGTTGAGCCTACATGCGCCGGATGAGGAAAAAGCCTTCGCTGTGCGCAACCGTTGGCAGCAGCGCGGCCTTACGATCTTTCGGAATCTGATGTCGGAGCTTCGTCAATAGCTTCTTCTTCAAAAGCCACGCTTTCCATGCGCTGCCAAAGCGCATCGATCCCTGTTTTTGTTTCGGAGGATACGGCTAAGATGTTGTTTCGATCCTCAACACCAAGCCCACGTGCGATCAAAGCCAGCTGCTTCTGCAGCTGGTTCTTTTTGATCTTATCCAGCTTTGTCAGAACGATCAATGGCTCGATCCCATAATAGCGCATCCAGTCGAACATCATACGGTCCGCTTCTCCGGGCTCATGCCGGATATCGACCAGCAGAACGGCAAGACACAGGGATTCTCTCTCTTTAAGATAAGATTCGATGATCTGCCCCCAGCGTTTCTGCTCCGCTTGTGAGACCTTAGCATATCCATAGCCGGGAAGGTCTACCAGATATAACGTATCGTTGACGCTGTAGAAATTAATGGTGCGTGTTTTTCCAGGCGACTGACTGGTGCGCGCCAAAGCCTTTCTGCCGGTCAACGCATTGATCAGTGAAGATTTACCCACGTTGGACCTGCCGATGAAGCAGATCTCAGGAAGACGCGGTTCCGGGAATTGATCCTTTCGCCCGCAGACAGCTTCCAAAGCAACGGTACGCAGTTTCATATGGACTCCTTTATAAATGAGGGCCGGGCAAGATACCCGGCCTTTTCTTTTTATTTAGATCGATCAGGCGCTCTGACCTTTCAGAACGCGGTCTCTGGCAGAGTTCTCCTTGTCTGCCGTTCCAAAAACGATTTCCGGATCGGCAAGCTTCTCCACCACTTTTTTCGTGATCGTAACACGATCTACATGATCCATGGAAGGGATCTCGAACATGAGATCCTGCATGACGTCCTCGATGACCGCTTTCAAACCGCGGGCACCGGTCTTGCGCTCCATCGCCAGATGGGCGATCTCCTGCAAAGCCTCATCCTCGAACTGCAAGTCCACATCATCCATGGCAAACAATGTCTCGTACTGCTTGACAAGCGAATTACGCGGCTCTTTCAGGATGCGGACCAAAGCCTCTTCGGTCAGACCTTCCAGCGTAACTACGACCGGAAGACGGCCGACGAACTCGGGGATCAGACCATACTTGATCAGATCCTGCGGCATCAGATCCTTCAACGCATCCGGATCTTTCTCGTTCTTCACAGCGTGCTCGGCATCGAAACCGATCATCTGCTGATTGGTACGATTCTTGACGATCCGCTCCAGCCCATCAAAAGCACCGCCGCAGATAAAGAGGATGTTCGTGGTATCGATCTGAATAAACTCATGCTGCGGATGTTTGCGGCCTCCGGTCGGAGGGACGTTGGCTACTGTGCTTTCCAGGATCTTCAGCAGAGCCTGCTGTACACCTTCACCGCTGACGTCGCGGGTGATGGACGGATTCTCGCTTTTACGGGAGATCTTATCGATCTCATCGATATAGATGATGCCATGTTCCGCCCGTTCGATATCATGATCTGCAGCCTGGATCAGTTTGAGAAGAATATTCTCAACGTCTTCACCAACATAGCCGGCTTCCGTAAGACTGGTAGCATCCGCGATCGCGAAGGGAACGTTCAGGATCTTTGCGAGCGTCTGCGCCAGGAATGTTTTACCGGAACCCGTTGGACCGATCATGATGATATTGCTTTTCTGCAGTTCCACGTCGTCGATGCGGTTATGTGTATAGACCCGCTTGTAATGATTGTACACAGCGACAGAAAGTGCTTTCTTGGCACGATCCTGGCCGATGACATATTCATCAAGGAAGGCCTTGATCTCGCGCGGACGCGGCAGTTTCTCATCAAAGACCTGGTCTTCGGTTTCAGCAAGCTCACGCTCGATGATATCCGCGCACAGCTCTACGCATTCGTCGCAGATATAGACGCCGTTGCCCGCAAGAAGCCTGCGGACCTGGTCCTGGCTTTTACCACAGAAGGAACAGGTAAAGTGCTTGTTATCAGCCATTATGCACCTCTAAATGATAGTTTTCAGCGTTTTTCGATGACCTTGTCTACCAGACCGTAGGCGACTGCTTCTTCAGCACTGAGCCAATTATCGCGCTCCGTATCCGCCTCGATCACTTCCAGTGGTTTACCGGTATTCTCGCTGAGGATACGGTTCAGACGCTCTCGGGTCTTCAGGATATGATCGGCCGTGATCTTGATATCGGTAGCCTGACCCTGAGCCCCGCCCATCGGCTGATGGATCATGACTTCGGCATTGGGCAGGATGAAGCGTTTGCCCTTGGCACCGCCGGACAGCAGGAATGCCCCCATGCTGGCCGCCATACCGACACAAACGGTAGAAACGTCAGCACGCACATGCTGCATGGTATCGTAGATGGCAAGGCCAGCGGAAACAGAACCGCCGGGGCTGTTGATATAGAAGTGGATGTCCTTCTCAGTGTCTTCGGAATCAAGGAACAAAAGCTGCGCTACCACAAGGGAAGCAGTAACATCATTCACTTCCTCGGAAAGGAAGATGATACGATCCTTGAGAAGGCGGGAATAGATATCATAGGAGCGCTCACCATGACTGGTCTGTTCGAGCACGTAGGGAACTAATGCGTCCTTAAACATAATAAGTACCTCCGTATTTCTTATAACAGAACGCCCATGCTCACCCTGGGATGAGCACGGGACTGATTGGATTCTTTGAATTATGCGTTTGCCAGCACGTCGTAGGCTTTGCGGTTCAGGATGGTTTCCTTGACAGAAGCGATGCTGCCGCTCTCATCGAGGATGTTCTTGACCTGCTCTACTTCCATGCCATACATTTTTGCCATTTCAGCAACTTCGTTGTCGATGTCTTCATCGGTCACTTCGATGCCTTCTGCTTTGGCGATGGCTTCCAGTACCAGAGATTCTTTGATCTGCTTCTCAGCATCCGGACGGACCATATTGTACAGGTTCTGCATGTTGCCGCCTGTCATCTTCATGTACTGATCCATGCTCATGCCCTGCTGGCTGAGAGACTGGGCAAAGTTCTGCACCATCTGCTCGCACTGGGACTCGATCATGGCATCCGGAATATCCATCTCGGCGTTCTCGACGACCTTGGCCAGAACGTCCTGACGATATTTGCTGTCGGCCTGACGCTGCTTGGACTCGGTCAGACGGGTACGGACACTTGCTTTGTATTCTTCCAGAGTATCGAACTCGGAAACATCCTTGGCCAGCTCATCATCAATAGCCGGGATCTCCTTGTTCTTGATCTCTTTGACGTCGACCTGGAACAGTGCCGGTTTGCCTGCCAGATCAGCTGCATGATAGTTTTCGGGGAAAGTCACGTTGACTTCGACATGCTCACCGACGTTCTTGCCGATCAGCTGGTCTTCGAAGGTATCGATGAAGGAATGGGAACCCAGTTCCAGCGCGTGATCCGTACCCTTGCCGCCCTCGAACGCTTCGCCATCGACGAAACCTTCGAAATCGATGGTCACGGTGTCACCCATCTGGGCGGGACGATCGGTAATGGTGACCATACGAGCATTGCGCTCGGCCGTTTTGCGGATATCCTCATCCACATCGTCCTCGGTGACGATGACGGCATCCCTAGCAACGTCAAGGCCCTTATACTGACCCAGTGTGACTTCCGGACGGACAGCGACCAGTGCGTTGACGGTCACTTTGCCATCTTCGATATTTTCAACATCGAACTGCGGACGGGACGCGGGCTCGACTTCCAGCTCTTTCAGCGCTGCTTCGTATGCTTCCGGCAGGCACTCGTTGATGGCGTCTTCGTAGAAGACTTCCTTGCCGTACATACGCTCGATCATTTTACGGGGTGCTTTACCCTTACGGAAACCAGGGAGCTGGATGCGGCCGCGGTTTTTGTTATATACTGTATTGATTGCATTCTCAAAAACGTCCGGCGCGATCTCCATGGTGATCTTCACCATATTGTGCTCTAACTGTTCCAACTTGTTGCTCATGTATTTTGTCCTCCTTGAGAATTCATAGCGAAAAGTATCTTCATACACAGTTATCTATTATAACTTATAAGTGGTATTTTCGTCAAGTGAAATATATAAAAGATTCTACATAATTGTCGTGGAACGGGACTCCGTCCGGATCTGTTCCAGATTGAGAAAACGCAGGCAAACAGCAATGTCTGCATATATATTGACGATGCTGAGTACGGTCTGCAGTGCCGTCTCGATGACCAACAGCGGGATCCCTGTCAGACGACCACCGATCAACATATCGAATAAGGTCATCAAAGGTGCACTTAAGCCTAAACCGATCAATGTAACGAGCAGCAATAAACCAACAGTCTTGCCCAGATGGTCCTTCAGGGACAGCAGGACCATTTCCAGATTCCGCCGCAGCATGATGCTGTGTCTGGCCGCGGTGACATTGGCGCCATACATGAAAACGACCAGCAGCAAGGCCAGTATGACGACAGCGATCATCGCCGGCAGCATGAGGATCGGCAAGAACGATGACAGCATCATGATCACGAGAACGATACCGAACAACGCGGCCATGAGCATCACCGTGGTCAACAGAAACATAGGCCAGGTCCGGATCCCCTCATAGAAGGACAATCCAAAAGGCTTCTCCTCTTTTTCTTCCGAGAGCTGATCATCGACCATGATCACGCATACGCTGCATGCGATCATTGCGAAAAGGTTGGCCAACAACTGCAATGCACTTACCTGCACATATTGATTCAATGTGACAGCATCCGGAAGTTTCTGCAGCAGAAGGCTGACCAGCAGGTTCGAGGGAAGGAATACGGCAATCGTAAGGAAGATGTACTGCCCGATCCGCTCGCGCAGAAGTTCAAAGGACCAAACGAAGATATCCCGAAAACGGACTTCCCGCTGTGCAAGATTTTGGCGGACCCATTGTTTATCCATGAAGCAATTCCTTTCTCTTACGTTCGATCATTTCGTCCACACGCGCGATGTATTCACTGACGTTTTTGACGTTCGGTGCTCGTTCCAGGCGGTTCTCGGTCGGATAATAGATCTTGCTGACACCACCTGCTCCGAAGGCCACGATGGACTGGCGCTCTTCCATGATCTCGATGTTATACAAGCATTCTTTCCTTGGCTGACTGTATCCCACGTTCTCGAAATTCCCTGCCATGTTTTTCTGTCTGTACATGTAATATGGTTCCAGACCCATAGAAGCCGCCGTTTTTCTGGAAATATCGATCATTTCTCCAATCAGCGGTGCCTGCGCCACAAGATCCTGTTCTCCATCTTCCTGGTAGAATTTCGAAGAACGTTTGATCGCGAGCGTATGCACTGTGAGGCTGTCCGGTCCAAGTGCACGGACGCATTCCATCGTTGCGGAAACATCGTCCACGGTCTCTTCAGGGAGTCCGAGGATCAGATCCATATTGATATTGTCAAATCCTTCTTTTCGGGCAAGTTCGTAGGCACGCACTACATCTTCCACGGTATGATACCGACCGATCAGATCCAACGTTTTTTGATGCATCGTCTGCGGATTGATACTGATCCGATCGATGCCATGATCTTTCAGAACCCGTAGGATCTCCGGATGGATGGTATCCGGACGACCAGCCTCTACGGTCCGCTCGGTAAAGGAATCCAGACCGTAGATCCTGTCCACCGCCGTCAAAAGACGGTCCATCTGCGCAGGCTGCAAGGTCGTGGGTGTGCCGCCGCCCATGTAGAAGCTCTGCAGTTTTCGTCCCTGGAGCATCGGAGCGCAAGCTTCCAGTTCGTGAAGCAAGGCCTCCATATAAGCCTCTGACAGCTTTTCATAGGAACGATGATCATAAGAAACAAAAGAACAATAGGCACACCGTGTCGGACAGAACGGTATGCCGATGTATACGCTGACATCATTCCCACTGCGGTCGGACATCAGACTGCGTTCCCGCACAGCCGTCCGGGTCATAAGATCGGCCTTATCCTCTGACAGGCGATACGCCTTTTGCATGTGATCCTTTACTTCCGTCGGTGTAAATCCAAGATCCAGAAGCGACCAGGCGATCTTGGTCGGCCGTACGCCTGTCAATGTGCCCCAAGGGACCTTATAACCGGTGGATCCTGTCAAAAGATCATACAGGACCGATTTGATGCGATTTTTCAGAGGATCCGCACTGTGATCCTCCATGAGAACGACAGGCCGCACCTGCGTCACTCCGTTCTCTTCCCAAAGGATCTGGTCCTGGCGTATCGTGATCCGAATGTCTGGCACTGGCGCGTCAAACGCCGCAAAAGGCAAGAATTCCCGTATGAGCATTTGCAGCTCATACCGCATCCGCTCCTCGATCCCTTGCAGCAGCAATTCGATCTTAGCGGTCCTCATGCGTTTTCACCAACGTAATAATTATGCTTACGCTCATCACCGATCGTGGACAAAGGCCCATGTCCGGGAGCGACGATCGTATCATCCGGCAGGACCATCAGTTTATTTTTGATGGAACCGATGAGTTCCCGCGGATCGCCCTCGTATAGATCGGTCCGGCCGATGCTGTCCGCAAAAAGTGTATCACCACAGAAGACCACTTTGTCCGCCGCATCGAAAAAGCAGATGCTATGGGCCGTGTGGCCGGGCACCTCGATGACCTGAAGATCCAAAGCTCCATCTGTCAAGCGCTCTCCGTCTCGGACCCAGACCGCATCGGAAAGGGCTTCCTTAAAGTGTCGAAAGACGTTCGGTGCGTACAAAGAACGCTGCAGGCGTTCCGAGTTCAGATAAGCGACTTCCTCAGGATGAAATACGATCGGACAGTCGAATTGCTCTTTCAGCCGTGCGGCGCTCTGGAAATGGTCCATGTGCCCATGGGTGATCAATATTTTCTTCAGCGTGAGCTGTTGCTCTTGGATGAGATGGATCAGATCCTCTGTGTTCCCTCCGGGATCGATGATCCAGCAGGAAGCGGTATCCGGATCTTTCAAAAGGTAGCAGTTGGTTGACAGTATGCCAACAACGTGTACGCTGATCTCCATGTACTGCCTTCTTTCAGAAAAGTTTATCGCTGTCCAGCAGCAGCGTGACCGGGCCGTCCAGCGTAGGGGTTATGATCATATGGGCCTGAAAGACCCCGGTATAGACAGGTACACCGGCTTCTTTTTTCGCCAGTTCCACAAACTGCGCGAACAACGTTTCCGCGACGCGTACCGGAGCGCCGGCGGTAAATCCCGGACGGCGTCCATGACGGCAATCCCCATATAATGTGAAATTAGGTACAAGATACAGGCTGTAAGAAAGATCCCTGGCGGATAGATTCATATGATCATTCTCATCTTCGAAGATCCGCATGGAGGCGATCTTTTCCAGCATATAGCGCATGACAGACAGGTCGTCCGATTCTTTTACGCCCACCAGGACCAGCAGTCCCTTGCCCATTTCTCCTTGTGGAATGCCGTCCGCCATCAGAGCTGCGGATGACACGCGTTGGATCACTGCGCGCATTCTATATTACCTCGTATTTTCTTTAATTCGTACTGCGGATGACCTCATAGACTCCAGGCACCTGCTGGATCTTCGTGGCCACAAGATGCAGTTGTTCTTTAGACGTGATCTCGAAGGACATATTGAAGATCGCCTCGTTGGAATCCTTTTTCCTTCGGGCGTTCATCTGTGTAAGCATGATGTCAGCATTGCTGATGACACTCGTGATATCCATCAGGATACCCTTACGGTCCTCAGCCACTACCTGCACGCTCGTGATGAACTTCATACCCTTGGTGTTTTCGGAACCGACTTCCCACTCAGCGTCCAGGAGACGTCTGCGCTCCTCTTCAGACAGTTGGATGATGTTCTGACAATCCGTACGGTGTATGGAAACACCGCGGCCACGGGTCACATAACCGATGATCTCATCGCCCGGGACCGGATTGCAGCACTTGGAAAAGTGCACGGCGATATCGTTGATCCCATGGACCGTGATCGGATTGTTGATCTTATGATGTCTTTGGTATTCGTTCTCGTTCTCCTGGTGCCGCTGGATCCGGTCGGTGAGGCTCGCGATGATGTCGTCCTCTTCCATCAGATCGTTCTTTTCCTTCATGTACTCCTGGTACAGACGGTTGACGACCTGCCCCTCTTTCAGGCCTCCGTGACCAACAGCTGCCTGTATGGCGTCCCAATCCTGGAAACCGTATTTGTGCTGCACGATCTCCATCCATTCCGGACGCAGAAGATCCGCCAGTACAAGGCCTTTGGACTTTGCGTAACGTTCGATCGCTTCATGACCGCGCGCGATATTGTCCTGCTTGGATTCCTTTTTGAACCATTGATTGATTTTATTGCGTGCCTGGGACGTGGCGACGATGTTCAGCCAATCCCGGCTGGGGCCTTTGGAATTCTGCGAAGTGATGATCTCGACCCGGTCACCGTTCTTGATCTCATAGTTCAAAGTCACGATGCGACCATTGACCCTGGCACCGACCATCTTATTGCCGACAGCGCTGTGGATCTGATACGCAAAATCGATAGGTGTGGAACCCGCCGCCAGCTCGATGACGTCACCTTTTGGTGAGAAAGCATAGACCTGTTCCTGGAACGCATCAAAGTCCACACGCAAAGCATTCAGGAAGTCCTTATTGTCGGAGAGATCCTGCTGCCACTCCAGGACTTTCTGCAGCCAGTTCATCTTCTCCTCTTCAGAGACGGCCACGGACCCATTCTGTTCCTTATATTTCCAATGCGCGGCGATACCATACTCAGCGGTACGGTGCATTTCGACCGTACGGATCTGCACCTCGAAAGGCTGACCATCATGACTGATCAGCGTCGTATGCAAAGATTGATACATATTTGCCTTGGGCATGGCGATATAGTCTTTGAAACGTCCGGGCATGGGTGTATACATGTCATGGATGATGCCAAGCGCCCCATAGCAGTCTTTAACGGAATCCACGATGATGCGCACGGCAAAAAGATCATAGATCTGGTCGAGGCTGTAGCTTTTCTTGACCATTTTACGATAGATGCTGAAGAAATGCTTGGGACGTCCATAGACCTGCGAAGGGATATCGACTTCTTCCAGCGCTTTATGGATCTGCTCGACGATATGCGACATGAACGATTCACGTTCTGAACGCTTCTTATTGATCTTCTGTACCAGATCATAATAAATGTCCGGCTCCAGATACTTCAAAGCCAGATCTTCAAGTTCGACCTGGATCTTGGAAATACCAAGACGGTGTGCGATCGGCGCATAGATATCCAATGTTTCTCGTGCGATATCGATCTGTTTGGCGCGGCTCTTATACTCCAGTGTCTGCATGTTATGCAGGCGATCTGCCAGCTTGATCAGGATAACGCGGATATCCTTAGCCATTGCAAGGAACAGTTTACGGTAATTTTCTGCCTGGATCTCTTCTTTGTCCGTGGTCTCGTATTTCAACTGCTTCAACTTCGTGACACCATTGACAAGAGCCGCCACGTCCTCGCCGAACATGCTCTCGATGTCTTCCGTTGTGAGATAAGTATCTTCGATCACGTCATGAAGGAGACCCGCGATGATCGATTCCAGATCCAATTCCAGGTCCGCAAGATATTGAGCGACCCGGATGGGATGGATGACATACGGCTCTCCGGATTGCCGCAGCTGCCCATCATGCGCCTTTTCCGCAAGATGATAGGCAAGCTCGACTTTAGACAGATCTTTAGCTGGGTGATATAAACGAATCTTATCTTCCAAGCTTTGCAATGAATAATCCATGAGATCACTTCCCTGTATAATAATAAACCAACTTACATTATACCAAAGATCATATACAAGATGCAAGTTTCTTTTCCAAGAGGGTCGAAAATAATAAAAAGCACCCGGACTCAAGGGGAGAAGAAGAGTCCGGGTACTTTTTGCTTCTTTAAATGTAAGAGGGGATCTTGTCATTAAAGAAAGGTAGCTAAAAAATAATAGAATATTATGAACATAATATGAATGATGTGTTACTAAATTGTGAACATTTGATTGCCCTTCATCGAATTGCGAGCTTTATTTCTTCAGAACGGAAAGATTTTTCCACTCCACTCCTGGGCCAACTTTCAACATAAAGGCACCCAATAGTTCGATCGCGTTCTCAATATCGCGATAGTCCGCGACTTCCACACTGGAATGCATATAGCGCAGCGGGATCGAGACCAATGCCACCGGGATCCCCTTTCCGGATATATGTGCGCGATCCGCATCCGTACCTGTATGGCCGGAAGCGACTTCCCACTGGATCTGGATGCCCTTCTCCTCCGCCGTTTCCACAAACATGTGGTTCGCTTTCTTATTGACGGTCGTCGCGGTACAAAGCACCGGACCTCCGCCCAGTTTGACATCACCGGTATCAGCAGGATTTGTACCAGGGCAATCACTGACGTAAGTCACATCTACCGCGATCGCGAGATCCCAAGCATGGCTGGCGGCTGCCCAGGCAGCTCCGCGCATGGAAGTCTCCTCTCCTACCGTCGTAGCGGCGGTAACACCGATGGTGGCGCCAAGTTCCTTGGCCCGTTTCAGCGCTTCCATGACCACGAAAGCACCAGTGCGGTTGTCCATGGCTCTGGAAGTGAACTTCTCGCCCACCAGATCCTCGACCAACGTATCCGCACAGACCGGATCTCCCGGCGCAGCATATTGAAGCGCCTCTTCTTTAGATCCTGCCCCAATGTCGATGGTAAGATCGTTAGCTTTGATCTCCTTATTACCAACAAGGTCTCTCGCAACACTGACGACGCCTGGTACTTTTTTACCATCATGGATGATCTGGACACGTGCTCCTACGTAAAGCGGCAGTCTAAGTCCACCATTGCTCATGACTTTGATCATGCCGCTCTCGTCGATGTGCGTGACAAGAAAACCGATCTCATCGATATGGCCCATCATCAACACTTGGAACGGCGCATCCGGATTGATACGGTGCAGCACGTTTCCTGTCGCATCTGCTTCCTGCTTATCGCAGAAATCAGCCGTATACTGTATCGTCTTTCGCTGGATCTCCTCCTCATGGCCGCTCACGGAAGGAGTGTTCAGCAGTTCATGTAAAAATTCTCTATTCATTTAAAACACCTGGATATCTTTGATCATGACTTCGTCACGTGCGGAAGTGATATGGACCGTCAGATCCTGGAAGCCCGGGAAACGACGATCATCGATCAACGGATTCTGCAGTGCGAAGGGATCCTGCAGCATGCAGATGCGGCGGTTACCGATCACAGTCCCCTGATACAGCGGATACTGTGCGCCGGAGCCGAAATGCGCCAGGATCTTGAAACTCTCCACCCGTTGGCCTTTAGCGATATCTTCGCGGATGACGATGTATTTCACGTCTTTGCGGACCTGATCGAAATGGATATGATACTTGGGCTGAAGGGCACTGGTACCCTCTTCTTTCTCCACCGTACAAGGGATCGGTGTACCGAATTCTCTGCGGATCAGATCACCGAATTCCTGAAGACGTGCCACGTCGCGTTCATCGATCAGACCATCCCGGTTCGGGGGCAGATTCAAATGCATACAGGCATTGGCTCCGTAGGAAGTAATGTACGTGCGGAACAAACGCTCCAATGAATGAGGCTCCTCCTGCTCATGCCAGAACCAGCCGGGACGGATCGACATATTGATCTCCGCCGGGGTAAAGGTAAGTCCCTTGGAGAACATGATCGTCGGCAGGGTACCGATCTCCTGGTCGGTATTGTAGATATAAGAAAGGTCACCCTCGTCGGCCATCGGCGCAGGACCGGTCTGCACGTCGCTGTAGAAGCAAAGCTCCTTCGGAACGACAGCCCATTCGGAATGGCGGGCGACACCGGCTTCATTACCGCACCAACGAATGTCAGGGCCAAAATCATTGAAGATCACAGCGCCGGGCTGCAGTTCGCGGATCAATTTGATATAACGTGGGAAATCATACACCTGTTTCTTGCCGTTCGGCCCTTCGCCGCAGGCATTATCGAACCAGACGTAGAATATATCCCCATATCCGGTCAGCAGCTCTCTGAGCTGGTTGCAGAAATAGTCGTTATAGGCATCCGTCCCATACAACGCGTTGTTACGATCCCAGGGCGAAAGGTAGAAGCCGAATTTGATCCCGCCGCGGCGGCAGGCTTCAGAAGCCTCTTTCACTACATCGATATCCAACGGGCAATTTTTGACACTGTGCTCGGTATATTTGGACGGCCATAAGCAGAAACCATCATGATGCTTGGCTGTAAGGACCATGCCCTTCATGCCGGCAGACTTGATGGCACGCACCCACTGGTCACAGTCCAGTTTGACTGGGTTGAAGATCTTTTCATCTTCATCTCCCAGACCCCATTCACGGTCTGTAAACGTATTCGGGCTGAAATGTACGAAGGCATAGGAGCCCAGTTCATACCAGTCCAGCTGACGCTGAGAGGGTTTGACATTTGCTGCTTCTTTTAAGAACGCTTTCATGAGTGTCCTCCTTTTATTTCAGGAACAGTTCGATCACGGGTACTTCGTTGGGCTTCTTGATCGGCAGGATCAAGGACAGTGTGTTGGAGCCAAAAGCAGTATCGACCGTGCCGGAATTCTGGTCCTTGCCCACTTCCATTTTGATCTCGGAAGCATCGTTCAGCAGCTGCGCATAGGCGACTTTGCCTACGAAACCATCCAGATGCAAATGACGGAACGGCCAGCTGAATACATGCACATACAAGCGGTTCGTCTTAGGATTGTAGGTGAACCGGCAGTCCTCAGGGCATTTCAGCTCCGCAGGAGCCGCGGTGCAGCCATAGATCGACCTGCTGTTGTAATGCATCCAAGCTCCAATGCCCTTCAGCGCGTTGAGCGCACGATAGTCGAATTCTCCACGGCCTGTCGGTCCCACGTTGAGGATCATATTGCCGCCTTTGCTTACGGAATCGACCAGCATCTTGATGAGCATTTCCACGCTCTTCCAGCTTTCTTCATCACGATAGTAGCCCCAGGAACCGGACAGGGTCTGACAGGCTTCCCATACTACAGGCTGTCCGTTGACCTTCAGCCATTCACGCGGCTGATACTGCTCCGGCGTCTTGACATCCTGATCGATCTGCAGGCGGTCGTTGATGATGATATCCGGCTGATAGCCACGGATCATCTTCAGCAGGCGCTCTGACTGCCAGATCTCCTTGCCCTTGCCTTCGAAACCCATACCCGGGCTTACAGAAAAATCGAACCAGATGATATCGATCTTGCCGAACTGTGTCATAAGCTCCTCGACCTGGTTATACAGATAATCCGCGTATCGGGTGATATCACGGTTCTTATCCTCGGCGATATACGCTTCGTTATTGCGCATAGGATGGCAGGCATCGACCGTGTAATCCGGATGATGCCAATCCAGCAGAGAATGATAAAAACCGACCTTCAAGCCTTCTGCACGGAAGGCTTCGACCATAGGCTTCAGGATATCCTTGCCATAAGGTGTGTTGGTGACTTTATAATCCGTATATTTGCTGTCCCAAAGGCAAAAACCTTCATGATGCTTGGTCGTGATGATGAAATACTTCATGCCCGCATCCTTGGCAGCTTTCGCCCAAGCCTTTGGATCGTACAGATCCGGATCGAAATGATCAAAATACTTCTGATACTCCTCGTTGGAGATCTGCTCGCGACTCTTGACCCATTCATGACGGGCAGCTTCCGCGTACAAACCGAAGTGGATGAACAATCCAAAACGATCCGCGGTGAACCATTCGGTATTGCCTGGCGTCGGCAACGGTTTTACGACATCCATGATTGCTGTATCCTCCTTGTTCTTAGATAAGAAATCGTTACTTCGGATTATATCGTACTGCCATATAAAAAGCAATGATATTAATGTTCCATGAGATGTGTACACAAGCTCTCCCGCCGGTATTCCCGCGGCGTCCGGCCAATATATTTTTTGAAAGCGCGGGAGAAATAGCTTTCATCCCGAAACCCTACCAAAGACGCGACCTCACGGATCGTCAGATCTTCCTGTAACAGCAGCTCCTTCGCTTGTTCCAGACGCAGTTTGTTGATATATTGCCCTGGCGACGTACCCATTTGCATGTGAAAGACTTTGATAAAGTGGTTGGGGTGCAGGCCGATCATTTGGCTCAGCATACCGACCGATATTTCTTCACCAATGTTTTCATGGATAAATGCAAGGATCGCATCAAGTTTTCCAGTTCCTACACCATACGCTCTGTCCACAGGATGTTGGTCCAGGATCCAGGCGATGAATTCCATCACTGCCGCCTGCTGCCGTAAGACAGAGGGGAAATCCTCTTTATTTTTCTCCCCATCCAGGATCGTCTGAAAATGTGCAAGGACGAACGCAGGATCTTCTACCTGCATCAGCCATGGAACTGAGATCAGGTCGAACAACGGAGTGTCCCCCAGACGCGCATCAAAATGCATCCAATATTTGGTAAATGTATCCTTGCCGGGCAATGTTCCGAAAGATACTCTTGCTCCAGCCGGAACGAGCAGCAGCTGCCCCTGCCCCGGCAAATAGCGGACACCATTGATCTCTACAAAACCGTGCCCGGACCGGATATAATACAGGCGATTATAGGAAGGCCGATGCATGTGGTATTTCCAACCGGTCCCCACATGTGTATATCCGGCCACCAGAACCTGGACCTTAAGATTCTGCCCCGGGTTCAACGGCTTCATACGGCACCTTCATCTTTCTTGAAGTCCTTCATTTCCAAGGCACCTTTTTCCGTAAAATAGAACGTGGCCGTTCCCTTTTCGAACGTCTGTGGCATGGTCACAGGACGCACGGCGGAACCTTTTGCAAGGACTTCTCGGATCAAATCATCATTCAGGATGTCCCCGTAGCGTGACAGGCTGTCCAGCCAGACAGTGCACTTACACCCCTGTTTCCATTCAGTGCAGTAATACGCCTTAGAGTTGCGTAAGATCGTACCCTTTTTACACACGGGACATGTGCCCAATCCTACGGAAGGCGCTTTTTTCTTTCGTGACTTTCTGGCCTCTTCCGCTTTACTGAAGGTATCGTCTGCCTCCTGCGGTGCCTGGTCCGCCGCGCCAACGATGAATTCCACATAACGCTTGATACTATTCATGAAGGCCTGGGGATCCATTCCGCCTTGGTAGATCTTATCCAGCGCTCTTTCCCATTTTGCCGTCATCTCCGGAGAGGTAAGCTCTTTCGGCAGGATGTGGATCAAAGCGATCCCTTTGTCCGTCGCTCGAAGTGTTTTCCCGGCTCGCTTGACGTAGCCGACTTTGATCAGGCGCTCGATGGTCGCCGCCCGTGTCGCAGGCGTACCCAAAGACGTCTTTTTCATCAATTCCTGCAGTGCTTCATCTTCGATATATTTCCCGGCATATTCCATAGCGCTGAGCAACGTCGCTTCCGTGAAAGGTGCTGGCGGATTCGTCTGGTTGGCGATGACTTTAGAAGAAAGGACGGTCAGTTCCATGCCTTCTGCAAGTTCCGGCAGATCCGCCTCCTGCGTTTTCTTTTTCTTCGTTCCCCCGGAATTCGTTGGGAGTTCCATATATCCCTGCACGAGTACATGCCGTCCCCGCGCCAGGAATCGATCCTGCTCAGAAGCCAAAGTGACCGTCGTTGTCTCGTATTCATATGCGGGATAGAAGACACTGATCAAACGATAGGCGATCAAGCGATAGATCCTTGATTCTTCTTCTGATAGAGACGAAAGATCGGGTTTTCGCGGTGTAGGAATGATCGCATGATGATCCGTGATCTTGCTGTCATCGATGATGCGTCCATTGAAGTTCAGCCCCGGGATCTTCATGAGCCAGGGATGGAATTCCGGCGTGTCCATAGCATGCAGCGTCTTGCGCACGGTTTCCTTCATATCGTGGCTCAGATAACGGCTGTCCGTTCTTGGATATGTGATCAGCTTATGCTTCTCGTACAAGTTCTGGGCTATAGAAAGGACCTTAGCCGCAGAGTATCCGTATTTACGATTGCCTTCACGCTGCAGTTCCGTAAGATCGTATAACAGTGGCGGAAGCTGTTTTTTCGTCTGCCGTTCGATTTCGGTCACAGTGACTTTTGTCCCTTTACCGGATCTGGCAAGGATCTCCTCCGCCCTGGCCTTTTCACTGATCTGCGTCGTGCGGCGGCGCGTCGTTTTTCCCTCTTCTTCGACCGTCTCCCAATCGAACCACTTTGCGTTGAAAGGAGTCTCATCCTTGTTCAGACCGATCTCAACTTCCCAGTAGTCCTTGGGTACGAAGGCTTTGATCTCCTCATCCCGTCTGGCGATGATCGCCAACGTCGGCGTCTGCACCCGGCCGATGGAAAGCAACGCGTGGTAATGGATCGTAAAAGCGCGGCTGCCGTTCATGCCCACGAGCCAGTCTGCCTCCGACCGGCATCTGGCGCTTTCATATAAGGAATCGTATGCCCGGCCGTCTTTCAACGTACTAAAGCCTTCCTGGATCGCTTCGTTGGTCATACTGGAGACCCAGAGACGGTCGAAGGGCTTTTTACACCCGGCCATTTGATAGATATACCGGAAGATCAGTTCCCCTTCCCGTCCGCTATCAGTACCGCAGATGATACGATCGATATCGTCATCCCGCATCCACTTTTTCACGATCTTGAACTGTGGACCGCTGCCGCGGATCACGCGCAGTTTCATCTGTTCCGGAATGATGGGAAGATCCGCCCGGTTCCAACGTTTATACTTTTCATCATAGGCTTCCGGCTCGCAAAGCTCGATCAGATGACCGATGGCCCAGGTAACGACATATTTGTCGTTGTACAGGCAGCCTTCGCCTTTTTGCGTACACTTGAGTACGCGGGCATAATCCCGCGCTACAGATGGTTTTTCAGCAATAACTAATGTTTTCGGCATATTTATGATAATTATGGGGTTGATTGGACCTAAGGTTTTTGGAAAACAAATACTATAACAACTAAAGAGCCTCGGTCCAAACGGACCAAGGCTCATGTCTGAATCGACAATTAGTTGTACTTTCTCTTTCTGGCAGCCTCAGACTTCTTCTTGCGCTTTACGCTGGGCTTTTCATAGTGTTCTCTTTTACGGACTTCCTGCATGATACCCGCTTTGGCGCAGTTTCTCTTGAAACGACGAAGCGCGCTGTCCAGAGACTCATTCTCTTTTACGACTACGTTAGACATTCAACTCCACCCTCCCCTCAGTTGCAAATTGTGCTTTCAAGCATAGGGGCATTTTAATAAGCACTAAAAAGGATTATAATCGCTGGATTTCCAGCCGTCAACCCTTTTTTTAGTTCTTTTTCTTGAAAACTCCCTTTTTGCCGTTCTTTTTCTCTTCCTGTTCGATCAAATACTTGTCATAATCGTCCAGGCCGTCCTCTTCCAGGTCCTCACCGACAAGCTCATCTTTCGGAGCGATGGCGGTCTCATCGACCGTTTTCTGCGTCAGGTCCGGTTCAGTGATGCCAAGGATCTGATCGCGGCGTACAGGAATGATGACGCTCTTATTGGTTCCGAATTCGACCATCAGGCAGTCGTTGACGATATTGACGACTTTGCCGTACATACCGTTATTCAACAGCACCCAGTTGCCGATGCTGATGGAATTCTGCATTTTGTCAGTTTCTTTCTGGCGCCTGCGCTGCGGACGGATCATGATGAAGTACAGGACCACGATAAAGACCGCATACACGGCAAGCATAGGAAGCAGACTTCCGCCTCCCGGCGTTGCGGCTGCATCAGCGCTGAATAAAAACAACATAGTAGTTCCTCCTAGGATTAAGAATATAAATATTATAGCAAAAACCCCTGTTGTGGTCAAGAGTTTTGTGTGCTCTCCAACTCTTTGAAGCCTTCCAAAGTCTTCTTTTTGTACTCCGCAAAGCATCCTGCATCCAAGGCATCTCGGATCTCCTGCATCATGCGGTTGTAGAAAAACAGATTGTGCAGCACGCACAGACGCATGCCCAGCATTTCTCCTGCCGTCAGCAGATGTCGGATATAGGCTCTGGAAAAACTGCGGCAGGCGGGACAGGTACAGGTCTCGTCGATCGGGGCCATATCGTACATATATTTCGCGTTTTTCAGTTTCAGGCGGCCTTTGCGGGTGAAGACCTGGCCATGACGACCGTTTCGTGCAGGCAGAACACAGTCGAAGAAATCTACACCACGGTCCACGGCCTCCAATATGTTTTCCGGTGTACCGACGCCCATCAGATAGATCGGTTTGTTCTGCGGCAGATGCGGCACTGTGACGTCAAGGATGCGGTACATCTCCTCATGCGTCTCGCCCACAGCAAGGCCTCCGATCGCATATCCAGGCAGATCCAGTTCCGCGATCCTCTTCGCATGACCGATGCGGATATCCTCTTCGATGCCGCCCTGGTTGATACCGAAAAGCATCTGCTCCGGATTGATCGTATCCTCCAAAGCATTGAGACGCTCCATTTCCTTGACACAGCGCTCCAGCCACCTGGTGGTGCGCTCTACGGATGGCAGGATATAGCTGCGGTCCGCTTTACTGGGGGGACATTCATCAAACGCCATGGCGATCGTAGACCCAAGATTGGACTGGATCTGCATACTCTCTTCCGGTCCCATGAAGATGCGGCGCCCATCGATGTGGGAGGCGAAGGTGACTCCCTCCTCGCGGATCTTACCTCGCAGCTGGGACAATGAAAACACCTGGAACCCTCCGGAATCCGTAAGGATCGGACGATCCCAATGCATGAACTTGTGCAGCCCGCCCATTGCTTTGATCGCCGTATCACCGGTACGCACATGAAGATGATAGGTGTTGGACAATTCGACCTGACATCCGATCTCTTTGAGATCATCCGCGGATACCGCCCCTTTGATCGCGCCGACCGTACCTACATTCATGAAAACCGGCGTTTCGACCACACCGTGCCGTGTATACAAACGGCCGCGTCTGGCCTTGCCTTCGGTCTTCAGCAACTCATACATTCTTTTCTTCCTCCTGCCAGGTCGTTTCCTCGATGATATACCTGGGTCTTGCCTTTACTTCGCTATAGATCCTGCCGATATAAGTCCCGACGACACCAATGCACAAAAGCTGCAAACCGCCCAGGAACCAGATCGATAGGATGATGGTCGTCCATCCGGACACAGCCGATCCGGAGATCTTGGAGATCAACGCGTAGACGAGGCCAGCCAAACTTAGAAAGGCCAACAGGATCCCGAGCCGAGAAATGATCTTCAGCGGCTGAACACTGAAGGATGTGACCCCTTCCACCGCCAGCGCGATCATCTTCTTCAGCGGATACTTTGTCTCACCCGCGAATCGTTCGGCGCGTTTATAGTATACAACATCCGTCTTGAATCCGAGTTCCGGTACGATGCCACGCAAAAAGAGGTTGACTTCCGTATACTCGTTCAACGCTTCCAGCGCTCTGCGGCTCATCAAACGATAATCCGCATGGTTGTATACCAATTCGATCCCCATCTTGCGCATGACTTTGTAATATCCTTGCGCGGAATGACGCTTAAAGAAAGAATCCGTATCGCGGTTGGACCGCACACCGAAGACGATGTCCGACCCGTTATGATAGGATGCCAGCATGGCATCCATGGCATCGATATCATCCTGCAGATCCGCATCCATGGTAATGACGCAGTCCGCTTTACCGGAAGCTGCCTGAAGCCCAGCAAGAAAAGCATTCTGCTGACCCCGGTTGTGGGAAAGCTTGATACCTTCGAAAAGGTCATCCACATCGTGTAAGGCACGGATCAATGTCCAGGTCTCATCCACGCTGCCATCATCCACCAGCAGAACGCGGCTTTCAGCACTGATCATGCCCTTCTCTGTGAGCGCAATGATCTTGTCTTTCAGCCGCCTGGCGGTCTCCGGCAGGACTTCCTGTTCATTGTAACAGGGAATGACAACGTACAGACAAGTCAAGACTGCACCTTCCTTCTAGATAAGATCCTGGCAAAGAGCAAATATGTGATCATCAGCAATACAGCCCCAGCCGAGATCAGGATGCCCGGCTTAAGCCCAGGTGTATGATATGTAAAGGTGATCGTAGAAGATCCTTTTGTGACAGGGACCGCCATAAACCCAACATTTGCCTTCGCGATCTCGACCGGCTGGCCATTCACTTTTGCGCTCCAGCCTTCCTCATAGGGGACACTGAAGAACACAAGATCATCTGTGTCCGTATAGATAGAGGCCGTGAAACCGGTCCGCGTTGTTTTGAACGTATCCGTCGTATGTTGACGCAGTTCACTGCACGCCGCGAAATAGCCTTCTTCTGAATAATCGTGGTCCGGAAGATTCAGATCGTGACGCAGCATTGCACGGTATTCGATCGGGACGTCATCTTCGAGCACCAGGGTATGCAGCATCAAAAGAGCCCTGTTGTTCTCAGAAATATCCTCCGCCTCCGATCGGGTGCAGAACCTGTGGTACGTAAATCCGATCGGCAGATAATACTGATTCTCATAGATATCATGGTCGTTCTGCGTACCGATCAAAGCGAATCCCGGCATCCGGTTTTTATACTCGATCTCCCCATCGATTTCTTGTGAACTTTGGAAATCATCGCCCTCATCATGCGAATCCGCGAAGTATTTCACGGACAAAAGCGCACGAATGGCATAGTTATCATAAGATGGCGCAGACTTGACACTGCGTTCCTCGTTGATGAATTCATAAAAATCGAAGATGGAAGCCGGCACCAAGCTATGGAAAGCGCGGATATCGGCCACGTTCCAGAACATACCCAAATTGATGCAGGAATCGTCCTGATCGATGCGGAAGAATCGCTTTTCTTCTGTTTCCAACGTACCTTCGAGCACGTCAGGAATGAAGTATTCATGCGTATCATAGGAACGCATCTTGCCCCAGACCATATAGAAATTGCCATAGAGCACAGAGATCACCAGCACTGCAACGATCATATGCCGCACCACTCGATCCGGATCCTGCCGCATACCGTCCAGCAGCATGAGCAGTACGCCCAAGGAGATGAGTGCCGTACCTACGATCACAGCGAACTGCCATACGCAGTCCTCGGCGAATAAACCGAGCCGCCATGTGTCTTCACGCACCTTGTCTGGCGTGAGACCGATCAACAATACTATGACGCCTGTCACGATCAGCACGTGCATCGCTGATCGTTCCAGGACGCGCACCTTGCCCTCGTCAACGACCTTGACCGTCGCAAGCGAAAGCATCAGCACGAACATATAGAACCATCGTGTATAGAACGAACGGTTGAACGCTACGAACAAACTGTTGAGTCCTGGTACTAAAGCCATCACGAGCAATACTTTCAGAAGAACGCTCAGCCAATTTTTCTTATGTGTCCGCAAGTATGCCAGTGCTCCACTCACACCGAAAAGCGGCAGATATGCGCTTAAGGACGTCCAGCGGACACTGGCGTCCGGGAACAGGACCTGCTTGGAGGGCAGCTCGTTCGGGAACAAGAAACTTGCCAGGATGACGAAGATCCGCTGATTATTGACGTAGATCCAGATGTCCAGGCCATCCGCAAAATTGTTGACGCGGCCATTGGAAAGCATAACGACCAAGGACGGCAGGAACAGAAACTGGCTCAAAAGAAATCCGAGTACGGCCTCCAAGGCCACAAGGCCCAGCTTTTTCCAACTGAAAGCATAGCCATACGTAAAAACACGAACAAAAAAGTAAACGATCGTAAAGACGACTTCTCCAACAAAAAAGAAATAGCTGACTACGGCGTTGATCAAGACCGCAAGTGCAAATACCCCTTTCGAACCGTCCTCCATGAGTTCGTCCAATCCGATAAGCAGTAACGGGAAAAACACCATCGCTTCATGGAAATGGTTGAAGAAGATGTTATAGATCGAAAACCCGGAAAAAGCGTACAGAAGCGCTCCTAAAACTGCCGCCTGGGGAGACTTGACGTGTCGCTTGAGCCATGCATAGGACGTCACCGCCGCACAGGCAAATTTCAGGATCAGAAGCGGTCCCATGAAATATGAGATGATACTTTCAGGAAACGGTACCGTCAGCCAGAAAAAAGGACTGCCCAACAGGTAGAAACTATAACTGCCGATAAAGCTTACGCCCAGATCGGTCTGCCAGTTCCATCCCCACTGTCCGGACCGGATGGCTCTGTGCGCCACATGATAGAACGGTATCTGCTGGGAGTTGAAATCCCCCAAAAAGATAAGGTATCCCCCGTCCCAGATCATGGCTGGAAGAAAGATCAGGAGCGCAGCCCCGAAAGCGATCAGGAAAACATGTAAATACCCATACTTTTTCATATTCAGTATCAGGATTTCCCTTTCTTGTAGAAATGAATGAACAGCATGAGAAGCGTGAAGTATACGACGATGATCCCAGTGACCAGATAGCACATCACGTCGGATCGCGCTGCCATAGTGATCAGGATCAAAAGCGGTGCGCCGAAAACGATGGCGTAACTGGAGCCTACCACCAGATGGTTCGCTGCCGGGGTCTCGAAATCCGGATCGATCTGCCTGAGCAGCAGGATACCGGAACCGATCGTACCCGTCATCATACCATACATGGAGATCAGACCTTCATGGTAGTATCCTTTGTAGATCTTTTTGCTGATCTTCTTCAGATAGAACCAGGTCACGACGCCGCCAGCAACGGCCATAAGAACGAACGGCAGCCACAGCCCGGACAGATCCTCCGGATCGATACAAGCGATACCCGCCACGATCATAAGATCAAAGAAAAATCCGGAAAGGCGGTTCAGCAGATAATTGTTTTGATAGCGCAGCTTCATCCAGCCGCGTTTCTCACACTTGCCAAGGATGGTCTTCACCAGCATGGCCAATGCGGAACCGATGATAAAATTGAAGCCCCAAAGCATCGAATTGAGCATCTTGGCAAGGCCGGGAGCCCAAAGCGTAAGCGCGGATGTGATACCCTTGGTCACAAGGAAGGTCAGCAGATATACGCCAAGCATCATCGCTACCTGAACCGAAAGCTTATCGATGGAGTCAGAAACACGGATCTCGTTTTTATCCTGGAAGAAATCGATGGTATACGTCTCTTCCTTTTGCTTTTCATCACCGGAAACGCCGATCTGATGATGGTTCTTCCAATAGTTCAGAACCACGACGCCGACCGTACAGGCACAGATATAACCGGCTGCGGCGATCGCTAAGCCAAAGCTCTGCCCGCCTACGAATCCGAAAGTCTCATAGGTCGTACCGATGTTATTCGCCTGACCAGGGCCCTGTCCATAGCCCATGGGCAGCAGAAGGCCAGCAGCTTTGAACAGGCCGGGCTTGATCGTGAAGGAAAGCAAGATGGTGATCACCAAGCCAGTCAATCCCTGGATCAGATAAGAACCTACGATAGCAGCACCGGATTTGATACCGGCTGCGGAATGGCTCTCTTCCGTCTTGGCATTGACACGAAGGCTCATGGCGATAAAACCCAGCGCGATACAATGATAGACCAAAGTATCCAGCACCTCGATATCGAACAGATCATCGATACCAAATACGCGCTGCAGAAGAAGCTTCAGACCCAGCATGATGAATCCAGCCAGAACGGAGACGGGCATCAATGTCTTACGGATGAAAGGAATACAACGACGCAGCATATTGGAAAACAATACGATGACCGCGATGATCCCCAACTGCATGATCAGATTCCAAACACCTGCGGTTTCATAAAAGATCTGCTGTATTTCCGATCCAGCCGCATTGCATAATATCATAGCGATTACTCCACTTCTTTCTTGATTTCCTGCCAAGCCAGGAGATAGGGACGCAGGACCCCTGTATCGGTCCTGATCTCAAAATACCCATCTTGGTACGTATATAGAAGGCGATTGGTCCTGACCATAGAAAGATCGGTGATCTGTGACAGCAGGATCTGATCATCATTGACGCGGATCGTCCGAGCCACTAGATCCAGCGAGACACGCACAGGCCGTTCTTCCTTAGTCGTGAGATTCGTCATCGCGCCATCAAAAGCAAAAAGATCTTTCTTCTTTCCTTCCTGTATGCAGGCACGGTAGGCTTCCTGCTGCCATTGATCCCACTCAGAGATATGAAAGAAACGTCCCTTCGTAAAGTTGCCGTAAGGATCGATCTCTGTCAGCGGACCGCAATCGGAACAGAAGACTTTAGGACCCTTGGTATAGATAGTACCGACCTTTTTACATTCCGGGCAAATGAAGACCGCTTTTTCCATATGCTCTGCTAGATGCTTACCCTTATAACGTACAGGATCGTGCTTCTGCACTTCCCGAATATCGACATGGATATCCTGATCGATGCAGTTATCGATCGCTTCCGGACGCATTCTAGAAAGTTCCTCCGGCATGTAGACATGAGAGATGATCCCTTTGACGCGGCCTCGTCTTGTAACCGCCGCCCACCGCGGTTTCGTCAAGTAATTTCCTTCCATACGGTAGGTCACCAGCGGTACTTTCATGATTTTCGCAAGTTTTCCTGTTGCCGGAAAGATCGAACCCGAAATGCCGTTCCAGGTATTATCTCCTTCTGCAAAGAGGACGACAGGTTCACCTTGCCTCAGCACTTTGGTCACCGCGCGGATGGTATCGATAGCCATGGACGCCTTGGGCCGCGGTATCACGGAGAGATACCGCGTCAACAGTTTCGTAATGAATCCCATCCGCATCAGATGCTCACTCGCAACATAAGCGAGCGGCCGATCCGGACTTGCCAGTCCTACAAAGATCGGATCCAGATCACACGCGTGATTGGCGATCAGCAGATATGGCCCTTCCACATTGACCGTTTCCATGGAACAATGGAATCTCCGGAAATACAGCCGCACTAAGGGATGGAGGATACGCCAGGCGCGTTTGCGTCTTCTTGCCTCTTTTTCGAAACTCTGTTCTTCCATGATCATCTGTTCTTTCTGATAGATTCCTGCAATGCATCCGCAGCAGCCTGCACCTTCATGCCGATCACGACCTGTACGGATGTCTGCCCCAGATGCATCACACCTCTGGCACCGGCCGTTTTCAAGGCAGCATCATCGATCCAAGTACCGTCCTTGACTTCGATACGAAGGCGGGTCGCGCAATGGTCCAGAGAGACGATATTACCAGCACCGCCAAGTCCTGATAATATAGCGTCAGTATCGATATCCCCTCGCTTTGTGGATGGTACAGTCGTAGTTTCAGCCTCTTCGTGCTCTTCCGCTTCATTACCGGGTGTATGGAAATGAAAAACACGGATCAGGACGCGAAATACGATATAGAATACGACAAAAGCCGTGATTCCCAACGGAATGATGAGCCACGTTTTAGCGGCTGCAGGCAAAGAAGCTGAAAACAGAAGATCAGCCGCTCCGGCGGAAAAGGAGAAACCGGCCCTGAATCCTACGATAGCCGCTATGTATGTGAAAATGCCGTATAGCAACGCATAGATTGCATATAAAACAGGGGCGGTAAACATAAACGCAAATTCAAAAGGTTCCGTGATCCCGCATACAAACGCGCAGATCGCCGCGGAAGAAAGGATACCGATCGCGTATTTGCGTCGGCTGCTTTTTGCCGACTGGATCATGGCAAGTGCCGCACCGGGTATACCGAACATCATGCAAGGGAAGAATCCGGACATATACATTCCCAGCGACCATCTGACGTCAGCACTGGTATGGCCAGCCCAGAAATGGGTCAGATCCCCGAGACCTATGGTGTCGAACCAGAACACGTTATTTAGCGCGTGATGCAGCCCCAAAGGGATCAGGATCCGGTTCAGAAACGCATAGATGCCGGCGCCGATCGCCCCCATATGCGCGATGCTCTGCCCCAGCCAGACAAGTCCTTCAAAAAGGACAGGCCAGACAAAGAATAAAACGGCTGCTGCAAGCAAAGAGAAGATCCCTGACATGATGACCGTGCTGCGCCTTCTGCTGAAGAAAGCCATCCATTCCGGCAGGTCGGTGTTCTTGAAACGATTGTAACTATGCGCACCGATCAAACCGCAAAGGATACCGATGAACGGATTCTCGATCTTCTGGAACGCCAGCAGCCTCGTAGGGCGCTCAGCCACCGATGGCATGATGGTCTTGATGAAATCCACGTGCAGAAGTGATGTGATGATGAGCCAGGAAACCAGAGCTGTCATACCGGCCGTGCCATTCTGATCGTCTGACATGCCGACGCCTATACCGACAGCAAACAGCAAGGCAATATGATCGATCAATGCCCCTCCGGCTTTGACAAGAAACATGCCGATCACCGGACCGAAACCTGAGACAGCACCGCCCTGCATGGATGCCGGGCATAACAGATAGCCGATGCCCATCAACAGGCCGCACAATGGCAGACAGGCCACCGGAAGCATGATAGACTTGCCGAGTTTCTGGAAATACTTCATCACAGTTACCTATTGGATCAACATACAGTCTCCGAAGGAAAAGAAACGATACCGTTCGCGCACAGCTTCTGCGTAAGCATGCAGTACATGTTCCCGGCCGGCAAACGCACTGACCAGCATGATCAGCGTGGATTCCGGCAAATGGAAATTCGTGATCAGGCCATCCAGCACTTTGAAACGATATCCCGGATAAATAAAGATCTGTGTCCAACCGCTGGAGGCAGGAACAGTGCCATCTTCCAAAGCAGCGGATTCAAGCGTACGGCAGCTGGTCGTACCAACCGCGATCACTCGACCGCCCTCTCGCCTGGTTTCATTGATGATATCGGCGGTCTCCTGACTGATCTGGTAATATTCACTATGCATTTCATGATCTTCGATCTTCTCGACCTTTACGGGTCGGAACGTACCGAGTCCCACATGCAGGGTGATAAAAGCGATCCGGATCCCTTTTTCTTTCAATTGTTCCAGGAGTTCTTTAGTAAAATGCAGGCCGGCCGTAGGTGCCGCCGCGGAACCTTCTTCCCTGGCATAGACCGTCTGATAGCGGTCCGGATCCTCGAGCCGTTCGTGGATATAGGGAGGAAGCGGCATCTGTCCTAATCGATCCAGGATCTCTTCGAAGATGCCGTCAAATTCGAAATGGACGATACGGTTGCCACCCTCCATGACCTTGAGGACTTCAGCCTTCAGAAGCCCTTCTCCGAAGGTCAGGCGATGTCCGGGACGGACTCGCTTGCCCGGGCGGACCAGGACTTCCCAGCAATCACTCTGATATGCTTCCTCCAACAACTCATCTCTGCTGAGCCTTTTCAAGAGAAGCAGTTCAACATGTGTACCGGTATCCTCACGCGCACCTAATAACCGCGCCGGAAGGACTTTCGTATCGTTCAAGACCAGGCAGTCGCCCGCCTTCAGATAGGAAGCGATATGATAGAAATGATCATGCCTGAGGGCTCCGCTTTTCCTGTCAAGGACCAGCAGCCGCGAGTCAGACCGGGTCTTGAGCGGGGTCTGCGCGATCAGCTCCTCAGGCAGATCAAAATAAAAGTCTTTTGTTTCCATACATTCTCCTGTATTCATCAAAAACGCTATATCATACGATATAGCGATGTTTATTTGTGATTCAGATAGTAAGATAATGTCATCAAGCTGTCTGAAAGGTGAACGTTTTCGATCACGACTTCTGGAACAGTTACTTTAAGATCGACAGATGAGAAATTCCATATTCCGGATACCCCGGCCCGCGCAAGCCGCTCTGCCGCACCCGGAGCAGCGCCGGGCGGCAATGTAAGGACCGCAATATCGATATGATGCTTGGAAAGATATTCTTCAAGTTCCTGCATATCCAGGATCGGCACGCCTCCCGTGACTGTACCGATGCATTGTGGATCTATATCAAAAAGAGCTTGGACGATGAACGTTGGTTTCTCCGTAGGTGCATGATTAGCGATCGCCTTTCCCAAAAAGCCAGCACCTATAATGATGACTTCATAGGTGTGATCGATGCCAAGGATCCTGGCAAGCGCATCTTTCAGATAACTGATACCATAACCATATCCGTACTGACC